>DAXETX010000088.1:0-2565 GCA_051155735.1 Xenococcaceae cyanobacterium | reverse complement strand
AGACCAGGGGTTATCACTGTCCCCAACTTCTTCAGGGGAATCGACTCCTAAAATATTGTCAATACCAGGGGTTTCCCAATATTCAACTACACGCTGCCAAGCACCTTCTTCAGTTTCTTGTAAATTACCTCCATCAAAAAATTCCCATTCCTGATTAGCGATGGTAACGATGTCGTCTCTAAAGTTACCAGTAAGTTCATCAGGGGGACTAGGTTCAGGTTGCTCCCCGCTAGAAATCTCACCAGGTAAATAAATCACTTGACCAGGCTGAATCGTGGTCGCTTCTTCTTCAGTAAAAGTAGTTCCGTCTTCTTTTTCTATTGTTGTCCAAAGAGTACCATCGCCTAATTCATTCTGAGCAATCTGAGAGAGAGTATCCCCCGACTCTATGGTATAGGGAGTGCGGGATTCACTCAGTTCCAAGTTGATTTCTTCGCCATCAAGCTCGATAGTTGCGCTATCATCTTCAGCTTTTAAGGTTGCAAGTTCAGCCTCAGCTATAGTTTCATTCCGAACCAGTCTGGCAAAAATGTCTCCCTCATCTCCAGGAGAATCACCACTACTCAATTGTTCATCGACAAAATGACCCATTTCCTCCAACAGCACTTTAGTGACTGCTTCAGGGTTATTAACATTGTCGCCTAACAACTCCTCAGATACATAAATAGTTCCTTCGCCAAAAGCACCTTCAGCATTATTTAACTCCCTCGCCGAAACAATCTCAATCTTAGGTAGAGTTTCTCCGTTTACCAAATTTTTGATTAAAGCCTGAGCTTCTTCTGAAGTTACATTAAGATTGAAAGCTTGGTTGAACTCATCGAAAAATTCTTCCTCTGAAGTAAAGGATTCGAGTTGTTCTTGAGCTTGAGAAACCGCTACTTCTAAAACAGCTTCGTTATCGGGTAAGAAACCTTTCATTAAGGAATCATCGGAATCGATAGCGAGATTCCCAATTAAAGGGTCACGATAATTCTCTGAAGAAACAGTTGCGCTAAAATTCTCTGGGATTTCTGTTCCATCGACGATGATAATTTCTTCTAGGGTAGGGGTACTAAAACTGCCCGATGGTTGAAAATTGTCGGGAAAAGGTTGCCAAAAATCAGTTGCGATTAGATTGCTATTGGGTTGTCCATTAGCTCCAGAGGTATCTAAATTATTAAGTGGCACATAATTCGTATCTTCTGTTAGCATGACTTTTTCTCCTATGAAATTACTTTTTGGACAAATCTGGCTATCTTCAAATGAGGTCAACTATTGTTCATTCGGGCTGTGTTCCGAAATTTTGGCTAATTTCTGGGGTTCTTTTGTTCTCTTTTGGGCAAAATACTTAAAAATTAAAGTTGTCGAGAGTTTATGTTTGAGGGGACAAAGTTCTAAAATTCAGTTTCGTCAACTCGAAAGTATATTTAAGGAAAGTCTAGATAGAAACATTTCCAACCTAAAATGAGATTGATTGCACCATCTTCAGATTATAAAGTGAGCAGACTTATGTACACTATTTTGTCAAGTTTTGAAGATGGGAGGAAAGTTGAGCAATCGCTAGCCTGCTTTCCTCTTTTATCTGACTTATGCATTAGATTCTATGTGTTCTATGAAGTAGTCAGCTACCATTGCTAAATTTTCTGAATCTAAGTTTACAGAAGCGAGAGGATCGTATAGATTTTCTCCTACTCCCACAAACGTAAGCCCATTCTGAAGAGCGATGTAACTATCAATAAAATTAGAAATGCGATCTTTTAACTGAGCTTGAATTATCCACCTTTTTGAAGGACCTGTGATGACATTATTAAGCTCTGAAAGATGATAACCAAATTCCGACTGCAAAAATCTGTCATAAACCTCTCCCTTCGACATTTGTGAAACATCAGAAATTGCCTCAGATATTGTTATACTTTCGGATGTAACAAGATTGCCAACGACATGAGCCACTATATCTGCATCAAGTTGTTCTGACGGTGCTTTGGCATCAATAGCAATCGGCAGCTTGCTTTGTGGACTACTTAGACTTTTTAGCTGTTCTTTAGTCTTTTCTGCCTCAGATCCACTGCTAGTTATCCAATCATCAGGATACTGCATAGCACCAACCACTGATCCTAAGTCTCCCACATAGGTAAGATTCCACGACTCTCCCCGACTTCCAAATTGGCTAGAAAGTGCAGCTAAAAAATGAGCAGTTGGAAGATCCATACCGTTGTTGAGAGGCAATATTCCCTGGAATTCTCCTAAATCCTCAGCTTTTGCATAGGTAGAGTTAGGGTCGCCATCAGGATACTTGTCGGGTACTAAGGGTATATCCTTCCATTCAGTAAAAATCTCAAAAGAGGTACCTCGGTATTTGTCATTTGTCTTTCTTCTTAAGGTTTGAGCAACAATGTATGGGTCGTAGTCTCCAGGAACGGTTTCTTCAATTTCTTGAATCTGATTAAAAACTTGATCTTGGGCAGACATGGCTGGGGAAAAAGATGTTTCACTCTGAGCAGTTGGAGTACCAAGGCTAAAAGAAGCAGCCCAGGTTTGCGGTCCGACGTAGCCGTCTACTTCAAGCTCCCCGTTTTGCTCCTGGAA
>DAXETX010000087.1:0-4412 GCA_051155735.1 Xenococcaceae cyanobacterium | reverse complement strand
CCCACAGGATAAAACTGTGGTCAGCTAATAAGATAAAAACGTGGAGCAATGCGGATTCATCCCATTGCGAAACATCCTTATTAGAATCCGCCCTCATTCATGGGGCGGAGTAGTCAACTAAGATATATTTTGATCATTAAAGTAATTTCTGAGAAAATATTTTCTTATCATAATTTATATTTATGATCGCTTTTTGGGTATCTTGATTACTAATAATATCATTAAAGATATCTAAAACGTTGTCATAGTTTTAAAATTTGTTGTTGTTTTAATCCAAACTCAAAATAGCCTTATGTCTTATAACTTTGAAATTATTGGCATAACCCCAGTTTTAACTTTTTTTAACTATCAACAAGAATTAGAAACTAATCCGAGACGGAGTAAAGCCTATGTTGGTAGTTACCATTGTACCCTCGATGCTTTTATCGAATCGACTAAAATGATTCCCCAAAAACCAGAATGGGACTGGGACAAAGTAGTAGAAACGATCATCGATTTCTGGCTCAAGCATGAAAATGCAGTAAAGCAGTGGAAGTCTGAGCTAGATAGTGTTGAAGCGGATAATTTAATTATTGCCAGAGTCGCTAATTTATCCGCTCTACGTTCGGAATTAGAGCAACTACTGTGAAATTAATGAAGTTAGAGGCGTATCAGCGATCACTGATATCCGACTACCAAACTCTGGCTTTAAGAAGGTTGTCCAAACTGTCTTTGATAGACGATCTCTTCTTGATTAGACTCTAACTTAATATTAGAGCGAGGATAAGAGACACAAAGCAAAGCATAGCCTTCTGCTTGCAAATCAGGAGAAAGTCCCATCCCTTCATCCTGTTGCACTGTTCCTTCAGTAAGTTGGGCAGCACAGGTAGTACAAACTCCAGCACTACAAGAAAAGGGTAAATCAATCCCTGCTTCTGTTGCAACTTCGAGTATCGTTCGATCTTCAGGCACTTGAATAGTTTGGGTATTTCCTTGATGAGTGATTTCGACGGTGTAGGTTTTCGACATTTAGCTAGCAAGTTTCAACTCTGTTGCCTACTATTTTCTCATTCCTGAAACGAATTTTGTTAAGAAAATTAGCCAAATCTAAAGCTTAATTGCAATTTTTCCGCCTAATCTTTAGAGGCTCGATCCAAAATGATAACTTTAAATGAATCATTTTAATCTGCCAAAGGATAGAGCTATTCGATGTATAACAATAATACTGATAAAGATTTAGTTGGTGCTGGTATTACCGCTGGCTTGGGGGCTGGTGTTGTGACTTCTTTTGCTGTTAGTCAAGGACAAGATCCGCTAATTGCTTTGGGGATCACGGCGATCGCGGTGATCTTTGGCGTTTTATGTCGTCAACACAATATCGTCTAACTAGTTGATGAAAGAAAAGATTCAGTTACCCCAAAGAATCATGTTATTGGGTTCGGGGGAACTAGGAAAAGAATTAGCGATCGCAGCCCAGCGTCTGGGAAATTTCGTTGTCGCAGTAGATCGCTACCCTAATGCTCCAGCAATGCAAGTAGCAGACGCAGCAGCAGTAATTTCGATGTTAGATGCTGCGGACTTAGAACGGGTTGTCGAACAATACCAACCCGATTTTATTGTTCCTGAAATTGAGGCAATTCGCACCGAAAAGTTAATCGAGTTGGAGCAACGGGGTTATACAGTTATTCCTACCGCAGCAGCCACTAACTATACCATGAATCGCGATCGCATTCGAGAATTGGCTGCAACCCAGTTGGGGATTCGCACTGCTAAATACGCTTATGCTGGCAGTCTAGCAGAGTTACAAACTGTATCTGCAACTATTGGCTTTCCCAATGTCGTCAAACCTGTGATGTCTTCTTCAGGAAAAGGACAATCGATAGTTAAGACGGCTGAAGCAGTAGCAGCTGCTTGGAATTATGCCATTGAAGGCTCACGAGGCGATACACCGAAAGTAATTGTTGAAGAATATATTGATTTTGAACTTGAGATTACCTTGTTAGCAGTCAAACAATGGCAAGGTAAGACTTTATTTTGTCCTGCGATCGCTCATCGTCAAGCTAGAGGCGATTATCAAGAGTCGTGGCAACCTGCACCTTTGTCTGATGTTAAGATTCAAGCAGCTGAAGCAATTGCCACCAAAATTACTGATGCTTTAGGTGGTGCGGGTATTTTTGGTGTCGAATTTTTTGTAACTTCCGAAGCAGTGATTTTTTCCGAACTTTCGCCCCGTCCCCACGATACAGGGATGGTGACTTTAATTTCACAAAATCTTAATGAATTTGAGTTACATTTAAGAGCAATTCTGGGGCTACCAATTCCTAAAATTGAAGTACTTGCACCTGCTGCTAGCGCCGTGATTTTAGCTAGTAAACAGGCAACTAAAATTGCGTTTGCTAATGTTGCTGAAGCCTTGGCTGAACCCGATGTTGACCTCAGATTATTTGGCAAGCCCGATTCTCGTCCTTACCGTCGCCTGGGAGTAGCCTTAGCTAAAGGGGATACGATAGAAGCAGCTAGAGCCAAAGCGATTAATGCAGCCACTAAAGTTCAAATAATTCACTAAAATTATCAATTCTTGAATAATGCCAACTTTTGTGAAAATTGAAAAGGGAATTGTTGACAAAAAAATTTTTGATCGATACGTTCAGGATCACAAAGAATATGTCAAAAAATTGATCGACCAGGGCTACAAAGCAAAAAGCGGTTATTGGGGAGAATTAGGCGGAGGAATGTTGATTTTTGAAGCTTCCTCTCTCGAAGAAGCTAAAGAAATTGTGGCTAACGATCCTCTAATCAAAAATCACTGTGTTTCTTTTGAATTACATCAGTGGAAAATTGTCGTCGAGTAATTTTGTTCTAGAGATTTAAGTTAAACTATTAATCTCCAAGTGTAGTACATAAGAACCAAGCTTAAGCTGTGCTGACCACAACTCATATTCTACTTGCAAACTTTGAGGAACAGGGTTGCTGTTGAGTTTAAGATACCGCGTATAGTTTCGCAGCCGAAAAGAGTTACTGGTTTCTGATGTTTGGCTATTCAACCAATAACGACTAATGCCATAAACCCCTTTTTCCCAAAAATGACGATAACTAAACCGACTATTACTCTGCATCGTCATCATCACTCTATCGGGCGAAATCTCTAGCCAAAGCAATCCCTTCTTAGAACTTTCTGACTCCAGCGAAGTAGCTGCATAATCCTCAGCTTTAGTAGAAGTAGGTAAATTTTGCTGATTGAGTAACAAATGAAATTTGTCTTGCTCTTTTTGATATAAAGAGGCTCTAGCTTCAATAATATTCCACAGGGGAAGATCGGTAGAAATAAAGGAAAGATATACGGTTTTACGGGGATCGCTCTGCATGAGGAGAAGCTGCTACAACTTAAACTTACTATTTCTAAGATATCCTCAGATAACAGCGAATAGGTAAATTAAAAAAAATCAGCCAAAAGACTTGTCAAAAATTTTTTTTATCGCTATTATAGTTAACTGTTGAGATTAATCCTCGATAGCTCAGCGGTAGAGCGGTCGGCTGTTAACCGATTGGTCGTAGGTTCGAATCCTACTCGGGGAGTAAAAAAGCTAAATTTACCTTTAATGTCGAAAGAAGGCTCGCGCTGCAATCGCTTGATTCAGCAATGAGGTCATCGTTCTTCGTACAAGTCTCAAATAAGATTTTGCGATTTCTTGTTTAAAAATAAAAAGTTTGGCAAAGCTTTTTAGATAAAATCGAAAAAAAACTATTCAAGGTAAATGAGCGTGGCGCAAGTAACCTCTAAAACTTTATATGATTCTGATTTTGCGCTTTGGGTCGAAGCAACTGTCAGCAATTTAAAAGCCAAAGAATTAAATAAAATTGATTGGGAAAATTTAATTGAAGAGGTAGAATCTTTGGGCAAAAGGGATAAACGAGAGTTAAAAAGTCGTTTAATTACCCTATTTGAACATCTTTTAAAACGCAAATACGTACCTTTACCCGATTGTTATCGAGGTTGGGAAGTAACGATTAAACGCACTCAATCAAGGTTAAAAGATCTTCTCGCTGATTCTCCTAGCTTGCGAGGCTTTTTAGTCGATGTATATTTTGCTTGCTATCAGGAAGCTTGGGAAAATATGCGAATTGAATATGATGCTGATTTTCCTGAGATATGCCCCTTTACTCAAGATGTAGATGTTTTGTTAACTGAAAAGCTCTAAAAAAAATTGTATTTTTACTATTTAGCTTGCTAAATTCTTGTCGGCAATCCCAAAAACTCTGTCGATGGTAGATTAAGTTTGCTTGATTTTGTGAAAAAGCTGTGCAGTCAGAAGGATAGAGCTAAGACTCACTTTTAGACAACACAGCATATACGATGGAAAATAAATCACAAGGTTATTTAGAAGGAAATATCTATTTTACATATGGTGTTAGGCAATATGAAAACAGAGCAA
>DAXETX010000086.1:0-5180 GCA_051155735.1 Xenococcaceae cyanobacterium | reverse complement strand
AATCAATCCATATTTATCGGATCGACATCAATAGTCATACTGACAGATTTAGGGCAGATTTCTCTTAAACTATTAAAGTCAGGTAACTTACATTCTTCTGTACCAGGGTATTTTAATAAAATTTGCCAACGATAACGACGCGCTACCCTCATCACACTAGCAGGAGCAGGACCTAATAACTCCCATGTAGGATCAAGCAGATTTAGGCAAGCATCTGCGATCGCTTCTGCTGTTTCTCTTACTTCTATTTCATTAATGCTACTCAGCTTAATTAAAATTAGTTTGCCATAGGGAGGATAATTTAAGGCTGCTCTTTGCTCTAATTCGGTACTGCTAAAACTTTCATAGTCATGATGTCTTACGGCTCTAATCACCGTATGTTCTGGAGAATAGGTTTGAATAATGACTCTTCCTGGTTCATTGCCTCTTCCTGCTCTTCCTGCGACTTGAGTTAAGGTTTGAAAAGCTCTTTCGGCAGCACGATAATCAGAACGATTTAATAAACCATCCGCAGCAACTACCCCAACTAAAGTTACTCCTGCAATATCTAGACCTTTAGTGAGCATTTGTGTTCCTACTAAAATATCTGCTTGCTTGGAGGTAAAACGTGCTATTAAACTGCGGTGGGCATTTTTATTTCTAGTAGTATCACTATCAAAGCGAATCCATTTTAAAGCGGGAAACAGCTTACTAATTTCTTGAGTAACTTTTTGCGTACCACTACCAAAAAACTTGAGATAGGGAGAACTACATTGAGGACAAATATTGGGTTGAATACTGGTGTAATTACAATAATGGCACTTTAATAACTTAGCTGCGCCAACTTGAGTGTAGTGGTAAGAAAGAGACACATCACAGTTAGGACATTCCATAACATAGCCACAACTGCGACAAGAGACAAAAGTACTGTGTCCTCTTCTAGGAATAAAGAGAATTCCCTGTTGCTGGCGTTCTTGAATATCTAATAGTGCATTTTGCAAAGACTGACTAAAAATCGATCTATTACCGCGATTTAACTCCTCTCGCATATCTATTATTTCCACAGGAGGTAAGGAACGCGCGCCAATTCTTTCTGGTAAAGCTAAATAGTACTGTGATGGTTTCTCATCTTTCGCTTCTCTGGTTTCTCTCAAACTTTCTAAAGAAGGAGTTGCAGAACCTAAAACTAGAGGACAATCAGCTAATGCAGCGCGCCAATTGGCTACAGTACGAGCATGATAAGTTGGAATCGGACGGTCTTGTTTAAAACTAGAGTCGTGTTCTTCATCTAACACTATTAAACCCAAATTGGGTAAAGGTGCAAAAATAGCGGAGCGAGTTCCAATAATTACTTGCGGTTCTCCCTGAATCGTTTGTCGCCAAGTATCGTATCTTTCGCCATCAGAAAGTTTACTATGATAAACGCAGACTTGTTCGCCAAACCGAGCGCGAAATCGATCGGTAAGTTGTGGAGTTAAGCCAATTTCAGGGACTAAAACTAGCGCAGATTTCCCTTGTTCTAAAATAACAGCGATCGCCTGTAAATAAACTTCGGTTTTTCCCGAACCAGTAACACCGTGTAACAAGATTTGGGCGTATCCTGTTTGATTTTGAATGACTTTTAAAGCTGCTGCTTGAGCGGAATTTAATTCTTTAGCAATATCTCTAGTTTGCTCTATTCCTGATTCTTTTCTTAAAACTTCTCTCTCAGAAAAAGTAATGTAACCAATTGCTGCAATTTTCTTTAAGGTAGTAGGAGTAGTACTAGCAAGTCTAATTAATTCTTTTTGCCACATTTCTCCGCCATTTTGACGCAGCAGTTGCAAGATCTCCCTTTGTCGTCTTGTCAGATCTTCACAAAAATTCTCGGTAACTAACGTCACAGCGGTTTGTAGTTTAGCTGCAATTCTTTTTGGTGGTTCGAGATAGCTTTCGATCCAACCTCTGTTCGCTAATTCTTTAATTCCTCGGTCTGCGCCTTTTACTTGATTGCGAAGATACTTAATACTATAATTACCGTCTTTTTGTTGTTGCAGTAATTGTAAAATTTGTCTGGCTACTAGACTACAAAAAGTTGCTGCGCCTTGAGGTATATTCTCTGGTATCATCCGAATTCTTCTTTGCGATCGCCCTAGTAACCCAGGAGGCAGCGCGACTCGAATCGCACTCATCAAATCAGTCAAATAGTATTCTGCAACTTGCCCTAATAATTCCCAATAACCCCTAGGAAAAAACCCCGAACTCACCACATCTTCTATCGGACGAATTCGCTCTATTTCTAGCTCTGGTGGTGGCTGCGTCAAAATTTGAATCACAATTCCTCCAGTAATTTGCATTCCGAAAGGAACACTTACAATATCTCCTGGTTTGGCTGCTAAATCTTCAGGCAGAACATAAGTATATAAATCTTGAACTCCAGGAAAGTCAATTAACACACTCACCCATTTAGTTTGAGATGATGCTGATTCTAATTGATAGTTGTTTTTCGTTTCTGCAACTAAATTACTCCCCTTACTGGCTACAGATACCTCAGAATCTAAATAAAGGCGATCGCTATCCACAGTTGATGTTGATAAGTGTGCTTCGTACAAAGATACCATCTTATCTTGCTGAAAGTTTTTAATTTTTGTCGAGCAGCATTAAGCGATATCTAACCCAATTATTTCTAAAATATTGGCAAGAAAACATTTTTTTAACCAGCAAGTTCCCTAAATTCAATCAGATAAAAAACTTGAAGCTACTTAATTAGAGTCAAAATATCTTCCAATAATAGAAACTAATTGTAAAAAACTAGATGATGATTATTGGCTTAAGAACATCCATAAAGATCTTTGATGTATAAGTCAGACAAATATAAGCAGTGTAGTTTACTTAATCTTCTAGCAAGGTAAGATTAATTTTCTCTTAAACAATTAAGTTAATTATCATTTTGTAACTATTCCCACAAAATCATTAACTATTTTTGTTAATCTAGAAACTAATCTCTCACCATACCCAAACTATAACTTCTTGCGGTCTAAGCAGTATTGAAAGGATTGAAAAGAAAATATTAAGAAAACCTTTAGCTTTAAACTTGCAAAATTCAATTTACTTCCTGAAAAGCCACTGTAGCAGACTTCTATTAATTAAGAAAAAATTGGTAAATGACACTTTTAGTAAATCACCTGTAATAATTTATCTCATCCAAATCACTCATTTATTTTTCAGAAATCCTACTAGATAAGAATAACAATAAAATTATGACTGCAACTCAAATAAATGAATATGAGAACTATCCTAATGAATACGATGATCTCCTGTTAAAAACTGAAATATCTGATGAGATGGTAGGAGACTTAAAACTAGTAGAAGTAGAATATTCTGCTGAAGCAGAATTAGCTTCAAGTCGTCGTGGCTCAAAACCGAGTAAAGCAAGTTTAGAAGATAATATCGGAGCTTTTTTCAAAGAAATGGCACGATATCCTTTGCTAAAGTCAGAAGAAGAAGTTATTTTAGCTAACGAAGTTAAATTAATGGTAGAAGCCGAGGAAATTCGGCAACAATTAGCCGAACGTCTCGCCAGAAAACCGACTCCTGAAGAATGGGCGAGGGAAATAGGTTTAGCAAATGTCCGTCAGCTAGAGCAGTTTCTATATCGGGGAAAAGTTGCTAAACGGAAAATGATTCGCTCCAACTTACGTTTAGTAGTGTCGATCGCCAAACGTTATCTTAATCGTGGTGTTCCATTCCTCGATCTGATTCAAGAAGGTGCAATTGGGTTAAATCGTGCTACCGAAAAATTCGATCCCAACAAAGGTTATAAATTTTCTACCTATGCTTATTGGTGGATTCGTCAAGCTATCACCAGAACTATTGCTAACGATGCTCGTACCATTCGACTACCAATTCATATTGTCGAAAAGCTCAACAAGCTCAAAAAAGCGCAACGTACTCTAAAACAACAGCTTCAGCGCAATCCTAGTGAACAAGAGTTAGCCAAAGAACTGAAAATATCACCACCCCAACTACGACAATTATTAGATTTACGCCGTCAATCCCTTTCTCTGAATCATCGAGTTGGGAAAGCTGAAGATACCGAACTAGTAGATTTACTCGAAGACAACGAACTGCAACTTCCCGAAGAAAGAATGAGTGAAGCGATGATGCGTCAAGAAATTATTGACGTTCTAAACGATGTTCTAACCGAAAGAGAAAAAGATGTAATCGCCCTGCGCTATGGTTTATCTACCAGTCAACCTTATACCCTAGAAGAAGTTGGCGGAATGTTTAATCTCTCTCGCGAAAGAGTACGCCAAATTCAAAGCAAAGCGATGCGTAAATTGCGTCGCCCTCAAGTAGCTCGACGTTTGAAAGGCTGGCT
Source organism: Xenococcaceae cyanobacterium (assembly GCA_051155735.1). Taxonomy (GTDB): domain Bacteria; phylum Cyanobacteriota; class Cyanobacteriia; order Cyanobacteriales; family Xenococcaceae; genus JASJCP01. The sequence continues at coordinate 841 of DAXETX010000086.1, read as the reverse complement.
GAGTTGACAATAAGCAGTAAGCAGTTATTATCCGTTAACTGTTTACTTTCTCATTTTGCTTAAGCATTGAATCTTCAATTAAACCTAATAACTGCTAACAAATCTAATTGCGATCGCTATTATTAATATTTTGTCTGTTAGTTTAACTCGTCTCAGGGGAATAACTAAGACTATATAGACCAAAAATAAGACAGGAATATTATGAGCTTCATTAATGATGATCTTGCTAAGTTCAAAGATTTAATGCAAGATTTATCTAAATTAGGGAATAACGAATCAAATAGTTCAACTAAGAAACCTCCTTCTTCAATTTCTCTTTCAAAAAAGGACATCAAAGCCTTTGAGGGATTGTGTGCGATGGAAGGAACTTTAGTAAAAGATAAGATAGCGGAATTAATTAAAGATTACGTAGAACAAAAACAGAAGCAAATGGGAATATAGGTTTTATCTTGATTGGATCACTAGCAATAAATTTTGGGGAGATCGTAATTGACTTCTACTAATCAAATAAAAATGATTTTACTTCTTCTTATTTAATATCTTTAAACTTCATAGTCTGTGTAGGCAAACTCTAGTTGTATAGCAACGGGTTTTAACCTCTCAATATAAGTAAATTTTGCCAATCAAATTTCGGATAATTGCTACTTTTTGATTCTCATCCCTAAGACTCCCAGACTAATTAAGATAATAGTTATAGTTCTGGCTTGATTATGCCAACTAGGTTCTATTTCTCCTAAATAGTGAGAACCGATAAATATGGTATGTACAACTCCTAAAATTAAGGCAGGAACAGACAAAAGATGAAGTTTGCGCCAAAATTTACCGAGCCATTTTTGCCAGC
>DAXETX010000085.1:0-7122 GCA_051155735.1 Xenococcaceae cyanobacterium | reverse complement strand
GAAGAAGTTTGAGCGAGTCCATAAACGGTTGCCAATCATCATTATTGCTGATTCCTTGCCAAATAGTTTCGATTTTAGATTTTGACAAGATAACTGTAGAATTGACTTGTTGTAAACGTTGGGCAATTTGATTGATTTCTTCAGGCGATCGCTCTACTAAAAGTTGATGATAAAGCCAGCACCAACGCTTTAAAATAGCTACTTCTTCACTAGATACTAAAGATGCTAAATCTAGCAGAATCGAGTCAGGTTGTTCGCGCCATCGCAGAGAAAATTTTTGTCTGAGTTCACCAAAAAACTGACCGTAGTTGATTTTAGTTAAAAAAAGCAGTTGTAAGGTTAAATCGATTAATTCTTCAGCTTCGAGAAAAGATAGGCGATCAAATCCTAACTTGCGTAGCATTTGCTGATGGTAATATTGAGTGTAAGATTCTGAAAAAACTTCTAAAGCTGCCTCCATTTCCGAGATAGGGATTACTGCTGATAGCGGACGCTGCAACATCTCTAGATTCCAACGACAGACACCTGGCTGATTGCGATAACTATAGCGTCCTTGGCGATCAAAAGTCGCAGCAGTGAAATAGGGATTATAAGTATCGATAAAAGCATAAGGACCATAATCAAAGCTTTCTCCCGTAATCGACATATTGTCAGTATTGAGAACACCATGACAAAAGCCTACCGCCATCCATTGTGCGACAAGTTGAGCGATACGCTGTACTAATTCGGCATAAAAGCGAATGTAACTATTGGGCTGTTGCCACAAATGAGGATAATAGTATTGAATTACATGATCTAATAGCTGCTGAATTAAATCGGGGCGATCGTAGTAATTTAGGCGTTCAAAAGTACCAAAGCGCAAATGAGAACGACTAAAACGCACCATAACCGCACCTCTTTCAGTCTCACCGTCTCTGGTAAAAGCTTCTGTTTCAATTAAACTCAAACAGCGAGATGTCCTAACGCCCGAATAATGTAACGCCTCCGCAGCTAAAACTTCTCGCACCCCACCTTTAAGAGTTAAACGACCGTCCCTAGACTGAGAATGGGGAGTTTGTCCCGATCCTTTTGTGCCAAAATCGTAGAGTTGACCGTCAATTCCTCGCACCTGTCCGTAAAGAAACCCCCGACCATCACCTAAATAGGGATTGTATTGACCGAATTGATAACCGTGATAGCGCAATGCTAAACAGGATTGTTTTCCTTGAAAACTACCGCCAAAATCAAGGAAATGGCGATCGCTTACTTTCTCTGACTCTAAACCAAGAATCCGCAGTAGCTTATCATTACGAAAGCGTAGAGTATGCTGAGAAAAATTAGCAGGTTGCACGGGATCGAAAAACTCATTTCCTAACGACTCTAAGGCAGCTTCGTAATTAAGATTGAAAAAAGGATTACTGTTTGATTGTCGATCTTTCAATGTAATTTTTATGAATTAAAAAAATGTTAATTGAAACAAAGTGTCTGATTTTACTAATGTTTCGCCAGTATGGGAAATTAATCCTATGCTATTAAACTAGCGCATTGCTAATTCAAGTTTTAAGCTTAATGAGCATAAATTTCAATTAATTGTCAAGAGAGTATTTTTTACAGATTAAAATATCTTGCTTTTTTATTCAAAAAATTTTTAGGCAGTGGGGTTATAAAATCGCCAATCTAGAGAATATCATGGAAAAGTTTGCTTTCTGTAGGAGCGATTGACAGATTACTCCTATAGAGGCTGTTTTTAGGAGTAGATCATATCTTGTCTCTAGGTTTAATGCGATTAGAAAATGCCCTAACTAATGTCATAGTAGGTATTAGCATTACGGTCTTATCTGTTGTGGGTAGTTTGCCTGTTGTGGCTGAAGAAAAAAACAACTCCATTACGATCTTTACAGGTGCGTTGACCGAAGACGAAGTAAAGTTACCAATTCCCGATTTTGAATCCGCGTTTCAAGTGGGAATTAGTTACAACAGATCGATTAAAAGCTTTGACAGAATTAAGTTTGAATTTGATACTAGCCTATACCGACACTTTGGCGAACAGTTCCACTGGGAGATAACCGCAGCAGTTATGTTTCGCTACTATATCTTGAAGAATCGACTTTCTTTTGCCGTCGGTGATGGCTTATCTTATGCTTCGGAGATTCCCGATTGGGAAAGAAGAAGACATATTCATACGAGCCAGTTATTAAATTTAATTTTATTAGAACTAGCTTATGACTTTAATCAAAAGAGTGCTATAGCTTTACGTTGGCATCACAGATCGGGAATGTGGGGATTGTTTAATGGGGTTGAGGGAGGTTCAAACTCAGCGCAGTTAGGTTTGCGTTATAAGTTTTAATGATCTCTAGCTACTTTTAACTGAAGGGTTAGCCGATCTATCAGTTAAACTCTGAAAATATAGTGTGCCAACTGTAATGAGAAAAGCTAAATAAGCTACGACTTGACCTAAATATAGAGTTTGGCGATAGCCAAAAAGAGCTTTTAAAATGATGCCAGGAAATTGTCTATCGGGAAGTAGTGTCGAACCATCCCAAACTTGCACTCCGAGAAAACATGAGCCACTGTTAGCACTACACCAATTATGATCAACTAGTTGATCATAAAGTAATATGCCTTTGTCTAAATGATACAACGCACTCAAGACTAATCCCCCGACGATCAGAAGCAGCAAGACTCCCATAATCTGAAAGAAAAGACGCAGATTAATTTTAATGCCCAAAGCAAAAAGTAAATAACCCATCACCGCAGCAACCAGTAACCCCGCTACTGCACCAATCGTAGGGAGTAATAGTTGCTGAGGAAATTTTGCCAAGATAAATAAAACTGTTTCAAAACCTTCTCGCAATACCGCAATAAAAACCAGTAAAAAAATGCCTTTTCCCGCGTTGCTTTGATTCAAAACTTCAGAAATTGCTGATTCTACTTCTCCTTTAAGGGATTTCGCTTGTCGGCTCATCCAAACCAACATCCAGCTTAACATGGCGATCGCCACTAAGCCAAAACTTCCTGCTAACAGTTGTTTGAGAACCGCACTATAAATTCCGCTAGTATTTTCAATTCCTTTTACTGTATTAGCAAGTAAGATACCGACACCAATACTGGCAATAATACCGCCGAAAATACCAAGATAGACCCAACGGTATAATTGGGTTTGTTGCGCTTTTTGCAAGCAAGCCATCACAATACCGACAACCAAGGCAGCCTCAAAGCCTTCTCGCAGCGTAATAATAAAGGTGGGAAATATAGCAGTTAAATCCATTTTTGGTACTTAAGTAAATGGTTGAGATCGGGACTAGAGATGAAAAATTGAGAATTGGATCATAGATAGCTTAAATGCAGTTTTAATCAGGTTTTAGATTTATTTATGCCTGCCTACTTATGTCACAATAAAGAGTCTTAATGGTTAATTGTTATTCTAATGTCGCAAGCAACAATCAAAGAATTACACCAACAGCTAGTTAATCAAGAACGAACTGCGGTAGAAATTACCACAGAAGCATTAGACCGCATTAATACTATAGAACCTAAAGTTAAAGCTTTCCTTTCTGTTACTGCCGACTATGCTTTGGCACAAGCCCAAAAAACTGACAGCAAAATTGCTGCTGGGGCAGAAATTGGCATATTAGAGGGGATTCCCCTGGGCATTAAAGACAATATGTGTACCCAAGGCATTAGAACCACCTGCGCTTCTCAAATCTTGGCAAACTTTATCCCCCCTTACGAATCTACTGTGACGCAAAAACTCAAAGATGCAGGTGCGGTAATGGTAGGCAAAACCAATCTAGATGAATTTGCCATGGGCAGTTCTACCGAAAATTCTGGCTTTCAGGTAACAGCTAACCCTTGGGATTTGGCAAGAGTACCAGGGGGTTCTTCTGGGGGTTCGGCTGCTGCTGTGGCTGCTGGAGAATGTGTTGTTTCCCTAGGTTCTGATACTGGTGGTTCAATTCGCCAACCTGCTGCTTTATGTGGTGTAGTCGGATTAAAACCAACTTATGGTTTAGTATCCCGTTTTGGCTTAGTCGCCTACGCTTCTTCTTTAGATCAAATCGGTCCTTTGGCGCGGAATGTAGAAGACGCTGCCATTTTACTCGGTGCGATCGCAGGTCATGATCGTCGTGATGCGACAAGTTTAAATCTCGCAGTTCCTGACTATACTCAATATCTGCAACCAAAACTGAAAAAAGGCTTAAAAATCGGCATTATTAAAGAGACTTTTGGCGAAGGCTTAGATAACGTTGTTGCAGATCGGGTGCAAAAGGCGATCGCACAATTCCAAGAACTAGGTGCAGAAGTGCAAGAGATTTCTTGTCCCCGTTTCCGTTATGGCTTACCAGTCTATTATATTATTGCCCCTTCAGAGGCTTCGGCAAATTTGGCGCGTTATGATGCCGTAAAATATGGTATGCGCCAGGATGCAGCTAATTTAGTTGAGATGTATGCTAACACTCGTGCTGCTGGCTTCGGCACAGAAGTGAAACGGCGTATTATGTTGGGTACTTACGCTTTATCCGCAGGCTATTATGATGCTTATTATCTCAAAGCCCAAAAAGTTCGCACTCTGATTAAACAAGATTTTGAGCAAGCTTTTGCAGCAGTAGATGTCTTAATTTCTCCTACTTCTCCCACCACTGCTTTTAAAGCAGGAGAAAAAACCGCCGATCCTCTCTCAATGTATTTATCTGACTTGATGACAATTCCCGTAAACTTAGCAGGATTGCCAGGAATGAGTCTTCCCTGTGGCTTTGATGAAGCTGGTTTACCAATCGGAATGCAACTCATTGGCAATGTGTTGCGAGAAGATCTTCTATTCCATGTCGCTTACGCTTACGAACAAGCAACAGAGTGGCACAAAAAACAACCACAAATTGCTTAACCTCTTAAGTTTAATCGCCAAGGGCGAACCTTGATTCGCCCCAAAGATCGAGATAATTATTGATATGTCACGCCAAGTTATTATTGCTTCTGATGCTCAAATTGTAGTTGATGCTGGTGCAGCCGTAGCTAATCGTGGAGGTAATGCAGTCGATGCAGCTATTGCTACCACTATTAGTTCGATGTGTACCAACTTAGGGATTATCTCTCCTGGTGCTAGCGGATTTATTACGATTTGGCGTCAAGGAGAAACCCCGATTGTGATCGATGCCTATGCAGAGATGCCTGGACGAGGACTAGATACAATTAAATTTGGCAGTGGGATGAAAGAAGCCTTTTTTGACTACGGTGGTGGCACTAATACGCTGGTAGGCTACGGTTCTGTAGCGACTCCTGGAATCTTTGCGGGATTAAGCTTAGCAGCCAAAAAATATGGTAATCTGCCTTGGTCAGAAATAGTTACCCCCGCACAACAGCAAGTAGCACAAGGGTTTCCTTTATCGAGAGTCGCAGCAGAATATTTTTCTTATACCCATCAAATTATTTTTGGTTGGCATCCTGATAGTTATCGAGTCATCCATAAAGCGGATGGTAGCTATTTACAATTAGGAGAAATGGTTCAGCTTCCCGAACTGGCTCATAGTTTACAACTTATTGCTGAGGGTGGTGTAGATGTTTTATATCGTGGGGAGTTAGGCGCAAAAATTACTGCTGAAATTCAAGCTAACGCAGGATTACTGACTGCTGAAGATTTAGCCAATTATCAAGCTATAGAGCGATCGCCCATTATGATTAATCTGGGAGATTGGCAAATTGCGACTAATCCTCCTCCTGCTGTCGGTGGCACTTGTCTAGCAGCAATGCTATTATTACTCAATCAGCGATCGCTTAAACAATGGGATGCAGCAACCGTCAAGGCGATCGCCGAGATTCAACAAGCCGTACTACAATACCGTAGCAACTATTTAGAAGGAGTTAAAGCAGAACTAATAGATCGAGAAGCAATTAGGCTATTAAAAATAGCAGCGCGCAATGATTGGCAACAGTTAACCAAATCTCCTTCGACAATTCATATCTCCGCTGCCGATAGTGATGGTTTAGCCTGTTCGATCTCTGCCTCCTCTGGCTATGGTTCGGGAGTAATGGCTGGTGGCACGGGTTTGTGGTTGAATAATTCTCTAGGAGAAATTGAGTTACATCCCCAAGGATTAAATGATTTATCTCCTGGTACTCGTCTTACTTCCAATATGGCACCTACTATCTGTCGTCATCAAAATGGCACAGTGCTAGCAATTGGTTCTCCTGGCGCATCTCGTATTACTACTGCACTAACCCAAGTTTTATTCAATTTTATTAATCTCGATCTGCCTCTAGAACAAGCAATCTCCCATCCTCGATTACACTTTGAAATTTTCCAGCAAAATCCGACTATTGCTTGGGAAACTGGCTTGAATTTAGCTGAACTCGATTTAAACAGCCGTCAATTTAGCGAACTTTCGATGTATTTTGGCGGAGTTCAAGCTGCGATGGCTCATCCGACTCAAGGTTTAACCGCTGCTGCCGATCCCCGTCGTACTGGAGGCATTGCCTGGGGGGAGAGTTAACGAAAAAACCTACCCGTAAGTTTTAGTTAGAGGTAGGAGTTTGGCTGTTAATTTATAGAAGAGCTAAATTTTAGGCAACTATCGCAGAGTTGCCCTCAATAGGATAGCCAGTTGCCTTCCAAGCAGCTAAACCGCCTCTAAGTTCGGAAATATTTTGATATCCAGCATTACGCAGTTCTGTAGCAGCAGCAGCAGTCTGTTCGTCATTAAAACTATAAATATAGATATCGCGAGTCAGTTCAAAATTTGCTAAAGCGCGTGCCACTAACTCATTCATTGGTAAAGAAACTGCCCCTGAAATATGACTAGTATTGAAAGCATCGCGCTCTCTGACGTCAATAATAGTAAGAGCAGGTTCTCCCCAGTCAAGCCGTTTTTTTAAGTCATTGACGCGAGATTGAGTTTGCAGATTTCCAGGTACGGGATTTGAAGCTGTACTCATGATTATTTTGGGTAAGGGTTAACGATTCAATTTGCCCTTATAGTGTAACAATATTTTAAGATTTAGTAAGTTTTAGCGAAAAATTGTGACAAATTTTTGACATTGGTAGCAATTATTACTATAGAAGCTAAAAAAACTCACAATAAAAAAATAGCCACAAGCCTAAAATTTTTAATTTTGAAATATGACACACCACAATCAGGAAGGAACTTT
>DAXETX010000084.1:0-13342 GCA_051155735.1 Xenococcaceae cyanobacterium | reverse complement strand
AGTCAAAGATGCAGTCAAAAATAACACGGCAAAAATGCTGAGAAACTTACAAACTGAAACTTACTTAGTTTGTGTTTGTAACTAAATAAGTTACAAAATCGACGTACATCTTAAGTTTAACTAAAGATATAGATGAATTCCGAAATAGCTTCTAAAAAACAACGATCACCAAGAATTGCCTATCCTCATTTTTTAAGGGCAATCTTTAAATCATTTTCTACTTCATGGTTGGCTTGTATTCCTTTGACGGCTTTAATTGTAATTTTTTGGAATACTGCCGTTCGCGCTCAAGGTTACGACGCACCCGAAACGCCAGAACAAATGCAAATTGTGCTGGACTCGATCTTTTTACTGTTTGCTTCAGTGCTAGTCATTTTTATGAATGCTGGCTTCGGGATGCTGGAAACAGGATTTTGCCGTCAAAAAAATGCCGTTAATATTTTATCAAAAAACCTCATTGTTTTTGCGATCGCCACTATTGCTTATTGGGCAGTTGGTTTTGGCTTAATGTATGGTGAAGGTAACGGCTTTCTGGGTTTAAATGGTTTCTTCTTTAATGGTGATGGCACACCCTATGGCGATGCTAACTATCCTGACGCAGTTCCCCCAGCGATTTCTTTTCTGTTCCAAGTAGCATTTGCTGCCACTGCTGCCACAATTGTTTCTGGTGCAGTTGCCGAAAGAATTAAATATAGTGCCTTCTTGATTTTCAGTTTCTTTCTCGTCGCTATTTCCTATGCCATTACAGGACATTGGGTCTGGGATGGTGGTTGGCTAAGCGAAATGGGCTTTTCTGACTTTGCTGGCTCTACTGTAGTTCACTCTGTTGGTGGTTGGGCTGCTTTAGTGGGCGCAGCGATCTTAGGTCCTAGATTGGGTAAATACCAGGATGGTAGAGTTAATGCACTACCTGGTCACAACATGGGCTTTGCAACTTTAGGCTGTCTGATTCTTTGGATTGGCTGGTTTGGGTTCAATCCTGGTTCGGAATTAGCAGCAACTGCTAATGTTCCCTACATCGCTGTCACTACCAATTTAGCAGCAGCAGCAGGTGGGATAACTTCTACTTTCACTTCTTGGATTAAAGACGGTAAGCCTGACTTATCCATGACGATCAATGGTATTTTAGCGGGCTTAGTAGGTATTACTGCTGGTTGTGCTGATGTTGAGTATTGGGAAGCAATCGTCATAGGTGCGATCGCTGGTATTATTGTGGTGTTCTCCGTTGCTTTCTTTGACTCGGTTCTCAAAATCGATGACCCTGTAGGTGCAACTTCAGTTCACTTAGTCTGTGGTATTTGGGGAACTTTGGCTGTAGGGATTTTTGGTACTGGCAATATTGTGACTCAAGTTATCGGTATTTTAGCGATCGGCACATTTACCATAATCTTTAGTGCGGTTTTGTGGACGATTTTGAAAGTAACTATTGGCATTCGAGTTAGCGAACACGAAGAAATTCAAGGTCTAGACATTGGTGAACACGGTATGGAAGCTTACAGTGGATTTGTCAAAGAAGCTGACATCATTAGTGGTGGAACTTCTAGTGCAACTACTGGGATCTCAGGCATACCTGGTAATTCTGAGTTTTAAATTTGACGAAGTCAGAGGAATGCGCTCATTTGTCGAGCAGATTTAATCAATAATTATTTATTAGGGTGAGCAAAATATTGCTCACCCTACTTTATGAATAATTCATCAATTAGCGAAACTAACTAGCCTGAGCAAATAGCTGATGCCAGGGAAGTTCTGAGGCATCTGGTTGGGCAACAATCTCAACAACTTTATTTTTGGCTTGATCATTGACAAGTGCTTCTACGCAGACTTGCGCCACTTTTTGTCTGGGGATACTACCTTCAAATAGAGTATCTGCGGATGACATCACTATATTATCTGTATTATCCTCGTTTTTAAGTCCACCAGGTCGCACGATTGTATAAGTTAGACCGCTATTTTGTAAATAGTTTTCTGCTTGTTTTTTCCAAAAAAGTACCAACCAAAATAAATTTAACGGATGAAAAAATTTCGAGACACATAGAGAAGAAACGATGACAAAATGATTAATATTTTGAGCTTTAGCCACATCAACCAAATTTTTTGTTCCTTGATAATCTACTTGGTAAGGCGCAGTAAAATCTAAGCTAGGACTCGCTCCTGTGGCACACAATAAAGTATCGCAATTGGTTATAGCTGCGGTAATACTGTCTGGCTCTAAAACATCACCTAAGACTAATTCGGCTTCAGAGGGTAAAATTTCACGGGCTTTTTCTAAATCTCTAACTAAAGCTTTGACAGGGATGTTTTTCTTGACTAACTCTCGGACAATATGTCTTCCTGTTTGTCCTGTAGCTCCTACAACTAAAGCATTCATAGAGGTTTCGATCACACCTATATAAAAAAATCAATGTTTAACTGATTGTTAACCCTTTTATTGTAAATAATTTAGCGATAAAAGAAATTATTAATTGATAACCTAATAGATAATATGAAATTTAATTTTACTTCCCACCAACAAGATATGACCTTCCCTGTTTCTGATGGTGAGCTAAATTTAGCCAATTCTTACAGCGATCGCCATAGTCAAGACTTAGAATCATTAGACGAGATTAATTTAGCAACTAGCTTTAATCCTTTTTTATTTCAAGGCTCATTTTTGGGTGCTATGGATATGTATAGCGATCGCCATACTGTAGCTCAATACCTTGATACTCATGAAGGCTGGTTTTGCCGTTGTGCCAAACCAATGCAAGTAGAGCCATTGGGTGGCAATGGCTATGTCTTAAGTGTCGGCAAATTTAATTCTTTAGGTTATGAGGTAGAGCCAAAAATTGCCATAGTGCTAAATCCCCCTAAAAACGGAAAATACATTATGCATACTGTGCCGATTCCTGGCGATGAAACTCCTGGTTATAATGTTGTCTATCAAGCAGTGATGGAGTTACAGGAACTAGATTTAGCAGCAACTTTGGGTAAACAAATCAAACATATTTTTAAAAATCAAACACCTGACTCGACTACGATGACGCGAGTTAGTTGGACACTAGATCTGTCGATCAATGTGGTTTTTCCCAAATTTATTTATAAGTTACCTAACGCTTTGATTCAGAAAACAGGCGATCGCTTATTAGCCCAAATAGTCCGTCAGATATCGCCTCGTCTTACCTATAAAGTGCAACAAGATTTTCACCACAACTTAAATATTCCTGTTCCGCCTAAAAGTGGCAGAAAATTTGAGAAAATTGCGATTGTTTCGCCGAAAAAGCAAGATTGTGCTGCTTAATTACCGCAATTCTCATATTGATAAGGGACAAAATTAATTTAATCTTTGAAGAAAGAAGTGTACCTTACAAAACATACTTTTAAACAATCAGTTTATTCTGGTAACTTGTATTGTTCGACAATCTTTTTCGCATACTCTGGTACATGATCTGCCAACTTTTCGGGATGGTTGCGTTTAACGTAGAGATAGTTACGAGTAAAATGAGAATCAATCGAAAATCGGGCATATTCTAAGCCTTTAGGTCCAATTTTCTCGATTACTACCCCCATAGCTTTAGCTGCCCACATCGGCAGTGTTACGCCTCGATCATAGGCGGGAATACTTTGTTGTACTGCTTGATGGCGATCGCCATGAGAGGTCACAGGTTGAGTATCTATTTGTTCGGCGATTAGTTCTAGCATCGCTTTACCTGTATCATTTCTGACCACAATCCATTGCCAGCCAAAAGGCGCACCCATGTATCCTACGACTAAATCGGCAAGAGAATTAACATAGTCAAAACAACTCATACAAGAAGGAGCAAAAACATCCTTAAGTTGATTGGTTTTTAAGCCAAAAAATGGCACTTTTTCGATTGAACCATCCTCATGCTTGAAATGTACCCGAAAATCTTGCATAAACTCGTAATGTACTACAGTATCAGGTGATTTACTGGTAGTTTCAAGAAATTTTTTTAATCCTGCCCGCGTGACATTATCCACACAGGGAGTACCTAAAACATAGAGTTTTTCTAAGCCCAATTCTGTTTCTACGGCTCTGAGAGCTTGAATTTGACACCCGACCCCAATTACTAAGAGTCTTTTCATTCCAGATTGTTCTATTTGTTCTAAAACCGACAAATTAGGCGATAAAGTCGGCTTATTAACTTTTGCTGCTAGTACTGCTTCAGGAGTAGTAGCAATAATCGGCATTGGTTGAAAGCGGTCTTCTGGAGTATTTTGAACACAGACAACGCCCTCGACGATTTTTTGTTCTAGCATGGTACAGGCGATCGCGCTAACGATCCCAGTCCACTGCGCCCCTTCAATCGGCTGTTTTTTCTTCGCAGCGATCATTTCTTGATTAACCCCAAAGTAGAGGTCATCTGCGTTATTCAAATCTCTACTCCGTCCATGGGCTGCTTGTTCTAACTCTGCCACTTGTTGATTGAGAAAGGCACAAGCTTCTTTAACGTAGTGAACATAATAAGTATCGCAAAGTCCACACTCGCTACAGAGTTCTTTAGCAGGGCGACGACTACCAGGTTTTAAGGCTCTAGCCTTTTGATGAGGAGCAACAGAAGTCATGTAGTAAAAATACTTATTAAATAATTTTGGCTAATATTTGCCAGATTAAAACAATCACTAGCTAAAAAACTAAGCTCTGTAAAGAAATGTAATGTATTGCTATTTTATTGAAACCTACTATATCGGTTAAAATAACATCGAATCTCAAAATTTTAAGGAGAATTAGATGAGCGCAGTTATCATTTTTGTCTTGATTATTGGTCTTTACACAGCAATTGCTCTAGGTTTATTTTTAGGATTACGAGCAGCAGATATCATCTAATTTTGAGATTGAGAGAAATTAGCGATCGCCTAACCTCAAGACAATCGCTAAATTATTACATAGTGTTGCCCAAATATTTAGCAATAGTTTGGACATCTTTATCGCCTCGACCCGAACAATTAATCACAATGCGGGGACTTCCTGTGAGTTGAGGACAAAGCTGTTCTAGATAAGCGAAGGCATGAGCGGTTTCTAGGGCGGGGATAATGCCTTCTAGTTCAGATAGCTGACATAATGCAGCGATCGCTGCTTGGTCGGTAACACTATAATATTCCGCTCTACCACTGTCTTTTAAATAACTGTGTTCTGGTCCGACCCCAGGATAATCTAACCCAGCACTAATCGAATGAGCTTCTACGACTTGTCCTTCGGTATCTTGCAAGAGGTAACTCATCGCTCCGTGTAAGACTCCAGGACGACCTTCTGTGAGGGTAGCAGCGTGTTTTCCCGAGCCAATGCTTTCTCCTGCTGCCTCGACACCAATGAGACGCACTGTAGCTTCGGCAACAAATTCATGAAATAAACCCATTGCATTCGAGCCACCGCCAACACAAGCTAGCAGAATATCTGGTAAGGCTGCAAACTTCTCTTGACACTGAAGGCGAGTTTCTTGACCAATGACAGCGTGAAAATCTCTGACGATCATCGGATAAGGATGAGGACCTGCTACCGAACCGAGAATATAATGGGTAGTTTCGACATTAGTAACCCAATCCCTAATAGCTTCAGAAGTAGCATCTTTTAGTGTTCCCGTGCCAGCACTGACTGGCTCTACTTTCGCCCCTAATAATCTCATCCGAAATACATTAAGTTTTTGACGTTCCATGTCTTGAACGCCCATATAAATAATGCATTCTAAACCAAAACGGGCGCAAACTGTGGCGGTAGCAACTCCATGTTGTCCTGCTCCTGTTTCGGCAATGATGCGTTTTTTTCCCATCCGAATTGCCAGGAGAGCTTGAGCTAGAGCGTTGTTAATTTTGTGCGCCCCTGTATGATTGAGGTCTTCTCGTTTGAGATAGATTTGCGCCCCTGTGCCATCAGGACAGGCATAATGTTGCGTGAGACGTTCGGCAAAATAAAGCGGACTCGGTCTGCCAACATAATCTTTAAGTAAGCCTTGTAATTCTTGTTGAAAGTCGGCATCTGCTCTATATTGAGCGTAAGCTGTTTCTAGCTCAGCTAAAGCTGGCATCAGAGTTTCAGGAACATATTTTCCACCGTAAAGTCCGAAACGTCCTAACTTATCTGGGAGTTGAGTTGCCGTGTTATCAGTTTTAATCGGTGTTGCTGTCATGAAAAATTAATTGGTAATACTAAGATTTTATTTTGACATTTTTTCAGGTCCAAGGTACTTCGCCACGTCCGTCACGAGTGCCACAGGGTACACCAGGCAACGCGGACTTGTAAGACGAACGGGGTTCATAAGACCCGTTTTCCCAAGCGACGACCCCTTCAAAGCCTGCTTGGACTTCGTCAGAAAATTTCGCTCATGATTCTTAAGATAAGTAAAAATCTGCTCCAGTTTAAAAACCAGCGATTAAGATATGCTGGAGACTTGAAATTTTCCCTACCTTATCTAATTTTTCACCAAACTGTTCTATGGCTGAAACCCTAATAGTTAAACCTTTGGGTTTAGTATTGCAAAAAGCTGGTTTAATTTCGTTAGAGCAAGTCAAAATCGCTCTGGAGGCAAAAAAAACGCTGCCCAACTGTAAAATTGGTGAAATCTTGGCAATTAGAGGTTGGATCAAACCAGAAACCGCTAACTTCTTTGCCGAACAATGGCCGAAGCTTTTATTAAATCAGGAATTACAACCCATAGGGCAGTATCTTAAAGCTGCGGGCTTTATTAGCGATCGCCAAATTGAACAAACACTACAACAACAAGCTAATTCTCAGCTAAAGTTCGGCGACTATGCAGTATTACAGGGTTGGATTTCGCGCTCGACGCTCAATTTTTTATTGCAACAACTAGCTTTAATTCGCGATAATCAAATCACCACCACGACGCTGCAAAATTGCCAAGATTTTAATCGGATTGAAAGTTATATTCTCCACAATCAACAATGCGATCCGAATGACTTACTCAAGTTGTATCAACAAATTCGACAACAAGGAGCAGTTTTAAGTGTTGACAATCGCCTAGAAGAACAAGAATTAATCAAAAGTGGTTTGGTGATCAAACAAGATAACAAGCTCAAAATAGCCAACTCTCAATATAAATCGATCTTTGATCGAGATTGGATTGAGGCAGAACTAGTTTCACTGCAACCATATACCCAAATTCGTCTCAAAATGTTTGGTTTAGAACAATTCGCTAGTTTACCTTACAAAGTTTTAACTGCGGTAAGTCATTGGACAGCTAATCAACCTTTTTTAACCCAAAAAATTTATCAAACAATCCGTGATCAAAAAATTTTTATTGCTCAAGGAGCCGAAACAGCAACAATCGATCATTTAGTACAAAAGTATGTAATCCAAAATTGGGAAAGAGGAATTGCTGCAACTCATTTTAAACAGATTCAACACAAACTTTTAGATAACCAGCAATTTTTTAGCACAGAGTCTTTATTGGAAACTTATCAAAATCTTTGGCAGCAAGGAACAATTAAATATGATGGTAGCCCGCAACAAAACAAATTATTGGACATCGGCTTGGCAAAGCGAGAAAATGAGCTAATTAGTCTGAGCAATCCGATTTATCATGCAATATTTGATGGAGTTTGGATTAGAAAACAATTAAAAGTGTTTCAGATTACGCCTTTACCAATTTCTAGTTTTAAACAAAATCTTTCTTCAATAATGTTTAGTCAAAATTTGAACTCTCAAAATTCCTCCCGTCGAGTTCTTCTTACTGGAGCAAGTATTTTAGGAGTGATTCTCTCTGGCACTATTTTGTATGGTTTTGGTCAACAACTATGGCAAACTAATAGTCAAAAACAACTGATTGCCAAAGGCGATCGCCAGTTACAAGCCAAAAATTATGCAGCAGCTTTAGCTAGTTATAATCAAGCTTTAAGAGTTAATCAAGATATTGCTAATCTCTGGCTCAATCGTGCTTATGCTCTCAAAGGACTAGAAGCCTATCGCTCAATGTTAGAATCTTGTGCTGCTGCTACCGTAATTCAACCAGAATCAGAATCAGTTTGGAATTGTCGAGGTGAAGCCCTATTTCATTTGCAAGAATATTCAGAATCAGTCAAAGTCTGGGAAAAAGCCCTCGCCATTAATGACCAAAATCCGATAGTTTGGATTAACTATGGTGAGGCTCTACACAAATTGGAACAGTATCAAGTTGCCGAAATTGCCATTCAAAGAGCGATTGACTTACTCGAAAATGATCCGCAAGCAGACAGTAGTAGCCTTCCTGTAGCTTATAATGGACAGGGTAAAACTTTACTCAAGCAACAAAAATATTCTCAGGCATTAGAAGCTTTTACGCGATCGCTAGTTTACGCGCCTAATTATCTCTCAGCCCAACAGGGGAAAGCATTAGCTTTAACTAAATTAGGACAAAATCAGGAAGCTGGAGAAATTTTCGAGCAAGTTTTAGTCAGAGACGATCTTTCTGCGGAACAAAAAGCAATTACTTGGCTGTATAAAGGGATCAATTTTTGTGAGATGCAACAACCGAACAACGCGAAAAACGCTTTTGCTAGAGCTTTGCGATTAGGAACAGAATATGATGCAGCGGTAAAAACAGCCCAAGAGGAGTGTCGCTAATTGATTGTTAATCTTAAATCATTGATAATGAGATTTTAGTGTGAGATGTAAGGCTATGCGAGTATATATATTATTATTTAACGCTGGAACTAATAACGAAGGTATTCATACGATCCAAGTAGGCGATCGCAATAAAATTTTGCTATTTCAAGAAGAAGATGACGCTTTGCGTTTTGCCATGATGTTAGAAGCTCAAGATTTTCCTGAAGCAGTAGTAGAAGCAATTGATTCGGAAGAAGTAGCAGCTTTTTGTCGTAAAGCAGATTACGACTGGGAAATCGTCGAACCTGGTAAACTAGCAATTCCTCCCGATAAGAATGCGGAAAATCCTGATTGGAATCCGAATGAGACTGATAACAATGTTACTGCTGCAACTACCCCAGAAGCAGATTCTATTTCCCAAGACGAATTAGATAGTATTCGTCGCCGACTTGAAGGACTTTTGTAAAGGCTCGATATTTAACAAAAAATGGTGCAGATAAAATGATCGAAGATCGAGGACATCTACTGACAGAGCAAATCAATTCTCAAAGTCAAAATCTTGACAGTCTATCATCTCTGGAAATAGTCGAACTGTTTAATCAAGAAGACGCCAAAACCCTTAAAGCGATCGCACAAGCTAAAGCCGACTTAGCGCAAACCATTGATACTACTGCTGAATCTCTGCGTCAGGGGGGAAGACTGTTTTACCTCGGAGCAGGGACGAGTGGTAGGTTAGGTGTCTTAGACGCAGCAGAATGTCCTCCGACTTTCTGTACTCACCCCGAATTAGTTCAAGGCATTATTGCAGGAGGAGCAGGAGCTTTAATTAGAAGTTCCGAAGCTCTCGAAGATCGCTCCGAAGATGGCGCAAGTGCGATCGCTTATCATCAAATTAACAATTTAGATGTGGTAATTGGGATCACCGCAGGCGGTACTACGCCCTATGTTCATGGGGCTTTACACGCAGCCCAAGAAAGGGGTGCTACAACTGTGGCAATTAGTTGTGTAAGCTCCGAACAAGTAGCAATTAATGCTGATATCAACATTCGCTTACTAGTGGGAGCAGAAATCTTAGCAGGTTCAACCCGACTCAAAGCTGGAACAGCCACTAAAATGGCACTGAATATTATTTCTACGGGAGTTATGGTCAAGCTAGGCAAAGTTTATGGCAATCGCATGATCGATGTCAATGTGACTAATACCAAGTTACGCGATCGCGCTTTGCGGATTATTGGCGATCTTACCGAGTTGAACCGTCAAGAAGCAGAACAACTACTACAACGAAGTGGCAAAAAAGTTAAATTAGCTTTAATAATGCAATGGACTGGTTTGGATGCAGCAGCAGCCCAGAAGTTACTGTCTGAAAATCAAGATAATTTAAGACTAGCTTCTAAAAAAATACCCCCAGTTATGAAAACTTAGGGGTAACAATCAATACCTGTTATATAGCTCTATCTCTGTAAATAGTATGTCTTGAATTACCAAAGGATGATATGATTCAGGTCACAAGTAGCTGTTGATCGAACCTACCACTAACCTCAAGTTAATTTTGTTAAGCCTAATTTTACGGCTAGATCCCAAAATTTTAAGCATCATCCGTAGCCATAATTTGCGGTACGCGAAAATATTGCCCTTCTGGTTCGGGCGCAGAAGCTAAAAGCGCCGCTTTATCAGGAAATGGCTCTAATCGGTCGGGACGAGTAATATTACTTACTTCAATGGCTCTAGTAGTAGGTGCAACATTCTCAGTATCCAATTCACTTAATTGCTCAAAGTAATCTAAGATGCTATTGAGTTGAGTAGTAAACTGTTCTTCTTCGTCGGCAGTAATCTCTAATCTAGCTAAATGCGCCACTTTTTTAACTTGTTCGCGGTCAATCATCATTTTTGTTTGTAAGTTATCTTGAAAGCTATTAGCTGTTAGCTATTAGCTATTTGGGTATAAAACCCCCGTTAAAAATCTTTGATTTTAACGGAATTATTTAACGATGAGTACAATAGACCTCTTGCATAAATGATTTAATTTGATATCATCCGCACCCTTTACACAGCCTATAGCAGATAAAATTCATGAGGAATTTACTTTTGCAAAAGGTCTAATCTCTCGTTAAAAATTAATTCTTACCGATTAGCCAAGCTAAAAGCGATCATGCTAAAAGCTAAAAGCTATAAAGTTTTAGGTAATTCTTTAAAAGAAAACATCCATTTCCGAACGTCCTGTAATCTTGAGCCAGTTTTGGGCTTCCATGTAATTATTGGGGGCAATGCGAATCGCCTGTTTCCAATATTCCGCAGCTTTGTCATAAAAGCCTTCTGCCTCTTGTTCTCTTCCTGCCTCTCTGGCTTTTTCTCCTTCGTAGTGATACAGCACAGCAATATTATTTAACGCTTGAGGCATTCTCGGATTAAGTTCAATAGATTCTTCATAGAGTTCTAGAGCTTTTTCCACATTGCCATTACTGGCATAGATTAGCCCCATATTATATAAAATATAACTGCGATCGTTGGGGTCTTCTTCGAGTTTTAGAGCTTCTTCGTAGTTTTCTAAAGCTTCTGCATATTCGCCATCACCTTGTGCTGACATACCATCGCGATAGTAAGCAAAGGCTTCTTTGGCTTTTTTGTTAGTCGGCAGAGCTTTTAAGATGATATCTGCCATGACAGTAAAAGTTTTATCAATAAAGTTATCGTTGCGTTGAGTACGAGGCATAGTAATTTACTCAAAAATTATTGTCTGTCTATGGCTTGATTTTACCGCGGAATGACGTTACCGCAGAAACTATCGTCTCAACCAATTCCCTAATGTTGGGACAAATAGAAATCCTTCGAGCAAAATATTGTAAACCCAGCGAGGAGTATCGATGTTTACCTGCCAAATATAAATCAGATTAATTACTGTCGCGATAATTATTTCTGGATGATAATCGAGCGTATCGGTAATCCACGCACCAATGATAGTTAGTAACATTAATAAATTCATTGCCGTCAAAGCTATTTTTGTCCCGCGAATTCCTAACATAATTGGTAAAGTAACCACTCCTTTTTTGCGGTCAGACTCTAGATCTCGAATATCAAAAGTATGAGAATTAGTAACAATAAAAACAAACATAAATATAGTAGTTAAAGCTGCTACTATATCGAAATTTGCTCCAGCATAAGCTAACGGTAAAGCAATAACCGCATAAGTTAAAACACTACCAACTATCCAAGCTTTAGAACCAGGAAGATCTTTGAGGCGATACCATTGCCATCCTGATTCATTTTTCTTAGGAAAAAGAGGCGTACCATAAAGTAAGGGAACGATCCCAGCAATGCTAACATAACGGACTCTTAAAGGTGCATTGTACAGCAGAACCCCACTAGCTGCGATCGCCGTTAATAATAAAACCCAAATACAAGGCTGTCGAAAAAATAACTGTGCTTGATTGTCGGGAATTTTCTGGACGTAAGAATCAAAAATACGGTCTAAGTTGTACGGAATTAAAGCAGTAAAGAAAATGAGGGCGATCGCATCCCAATTATGCCCTAATTCTAAGATTTCTTGGGTAAATATGCCCAAAGAGGCAATAGCAGCAGCTACCCAAATACTCGGATAAATTAATAGTCGCAGAAAGCAGTTATATAACCACTTAGCCATAGCAGATGGCAATAAAATGAGTTTTGTTGGTTCTAGTTGTTTAAAGATCACTTAGATAAATTTAGTTATCAGCTAACATTTTTTTGATTGCTTGGGCAATTAAAGGTGCAATAGACACTATCTGAAGTTGAGATCGCTCTTGAGGTTTTATGGCTACCGTGTCGGTAGTAAAAATAGCTTGAATACTTTGGTGACTGAGATTTTCCCAGGCATTTTGAATCAAAAGTCCGTGAGTAGCAGCGACAAAAATCTGTGGTTGCGCTTTGGCTTGTAGTAAAGCCTCAACACTAGTGGCGATAGTGCCACCAGTAGAAATCATATCATCGATAATCAGACAGGGTTTATTTTGCACATTGCCAATTACGTGAGTGATGTGAGTTTCTTTGCCACTTTCTCTTTGCTTATGCAGCACTGCCATACTAGTATTTAAAGCTTGTGCCAATGCCAATGCCATTGGAATTCGCCCGCTATCAGGAGAAACAACTACGGTTTCAGGTGGTAGATAATTTTCTAAACGAGAGTGTAAAGAAGCAACTGCTGTAAGATTATCAACAGGAATATGAAAGAAACCCTCGATCTGAGGTGCGTGGAGATCGCAAGTAATTAGATGATCGATGCCTACTGCTTCAATTAGATTAGCTGCCAGACTTGCCATAATTGCCCGGCGCTTACCCTGTCTTTTATCGCTACGAGCATAGCCAAAATAAGGTGCGATCGCAACAATTTGGGCAGCCGAAGCACGACGACAAGCATCAGCAAAAGCCAGCAACTCGATCAAATTACTATCTACTGGCGGTGTCGTTGGTTGCAAAATAAAAACCCGTTGTTCTTTGACTGATTCTTCTAGCTGGATTGAAATTTCCCCATCGGGAAACCGCGAAACAGCACAATGGCTCAAATTAATCCCGAATCGATCAGCTACAGCCTTTGCCAAATCAGGGTTAGCCGTACCAGCAAAAAGTTTAAAAGTCATTGGGGTTGGGGAATGGGTTGGGGATCTGGTGTCGGAATGGGTTGCGGTTCTGGGGAAGGTACTGGCTGCGGAACAGGAGTTGGAACTGGTTGGGGGATGGGTTCAGGTATCGGGCTAGGTGTCGGTTCGGGAGTCGGACGAGTTGGAGGTGCTTCAATCATAGTTAGTGTTTTGGTAAATTTAGTTGAGGTTAAAGAGT
>DAXETX010000083.1:0-3441 GCA_051155735.1 Xenococcaceae cyanobacterium | reverse complement strand
GGGGATTTTGCTTAAAACAGCGAAGCTGCTAGAAAATCAGCGAATAATTATTATCTTATGATAGATATCTGTAGCAACTAAAACTGAGATAATGTAGCGAGTTTAAGCTAAGTTATTTGTCTCCTCCACATGAATTTTAATTTTTTCGATCTTTTTTGGATTTTTCTTGCCATTTCTTCTCTGCAACCTGTCTGGCAACGTCGTCGCGTTGAAGCCCAAAGAATCCAAGCTATTAGAGAGTTAGAAAGACAGCGCAAAAGTCGCGTGATTTTACTAATTCATCGCCAAGAATCAATTAGTCTGCTGGGTATTCCGCTCTCTCGCTATATTTCGATTGAAGATTCAGAACAAGTTTTACGAGCGATTCGTCTCACTCCACCTAATACCCCGATTGATTTAATTTTGCATACTCCTGGAGGTTTAGTTTTAGCTACAGAACAAATTGCCAGGGCTTTAATTCGTCATCAAGCTCAAGTTACTGTTTTTGTGCCTCACTATGCCATGAGTGGCGGGACGATGCTGGCTTTGGCTGCGGATGAGATTATTATGGATGAGAATGCTGTATTAGGTCCAGTCGATCCGCAGTTGGGTAATATGGCAGCAGCTAGCATCTTGCGAGTGGTAGAACGAAAACCGATCGAAAAGATCGACGATCAGACTTTGATTATGGCAGATCTGTCAGAAAAGGCGATCGCCCAAGTACAACGTTTTGTGCGAACTCTACTTAAAGATGAGATTCCTCAACCCAAAATTGCGCCTGAAAATATCGAGCCAATTATTGAGTTATTAACTACGGGTAAAATTACCCATGATTGTCCGATTACGGTAGAAGAAGCTAGTGTAATTGGCTTACCGATTACCGTCGGATTGCCGAGATTTATTTATAATCTGATGGAATTGTATCCCCAACCTTCAGGGGGCAGACCCTCAGTGCAATATATTCCCATGCCTTACAAACCCTATCCTAGTTTACCCGAAACTAAAGGCAGACCGCTGCCCGAACGCCAAGATTAAAATGAGGCATTGTTCATTAGTTTTTAGCCTTTAGCTATTAGCTTTTAGCTTAAGTTATTAGTTAGTTTCAAAGCGATCGCGAAGCGCGAAGCTGTCCGCGCCAAAAAAGAGGAGTAACTTGAAAATGACTTAGAAACTAAAAACTAAAAGCTATTTGACAAACAACACAAGCCCTTAACTTGTCACGATTAGGCATTGCTAGACACCAATATCCTGAAGCATTTGTAAATGTTGTTCGATGCTGGCAAGAGTGTTAGCAGCGATCGCCCCACTAGCAGCTACTGCGGGTAAACCAATACCAGGAAAAGTGGAATCGCCACAACATAATAAACCTGGTAAAGAAGTATTGGCAGAAGGAAAGAGGGCTTGACCAGCTTCTATCGCTGGACCATAAGAACCTCGGTGACGGCGCAAGAAACGCTGATGAGTAATGGGTGTGCCGACGAGGGTGACTTCACAACGGGAACGAATATCGGGAATCACCCGTTCTAAAGCTTGCCACATAACTTGCGAACGAGCTTGTTTTTGTTCTTGATAGGCTTTGCTGTTCCGTTTAATTCCTGCCCAAATTTGGTAGGGTTCATTACCAGGAGTGTAAACATGAATTACGTGCTTACCTGAAGGTGCGAGGCTGGGATCTAAGACCGAAGGGAGGGAAATAACTACTACATTCTGGGGTGCAGTAACCCCTTGTTGCCAATCATTGACCACGATGTAGTGACATTGTAAGTCTGCGGGTAAGCCTGTAGCATCAATACCGAGGTGCAGGTGCATAAAACTGTCACACTCTGGAGTCGCTTTTTTGGCTTGAATTAATTGGCGGGTTGCTGCATTATCAGGTAAAAGTTTCAGGGTATCCCAAACCGAAGCATTGGAGATGACAGATTTAGTAGCAGTAAGTTCTGTTCCGTCTTTTAATCTAACTCCTACAGCCCGATTACCCTCGACCAAAATTTTTTCGACATGAGCGTTTAACCGCAACTCTCCGCCATACTTAGTTAAACCTCTGACTAAAGCATCTACCAGCGCCCCACTACCCCCAATCGGATAATCTAGGACAACTCCAGGCTTGTACCACTCAGCAAACATAAAAGCCATTTCCGCCCCGCTTGTGCCACTAGCAGGTAAACCCGATAGCAAAAAGCAGAGTAGATCTAACCAGTTGCGAATAAACTCATCTTTAACCACACCATCCATGATGGATTTAAAAGCACCAGTGAGTCTTAAAATATTGGGAGTATGCCAAAGAGTCCCAGGAAGATATTTCGCTAAAGCGATCGCCACTCCCCAATCATTTCTAATTGCTAAGGGTGGTACAGCATTGACTGCTGCTGTTAAAGGCTGCATCTCTTGTTGTAATCTGCGCCACTCGATAACTGCCGACTCGCCCCGTAATTGTTTTAGTGTTTGACAAAAATCATCTGCCCCGACAGTAGTTTTAAAATTTCCTTCTGGTAAGAGACAACCCCAAGTATCATAATTAACCCAGTCCAAATTTTCTTCAATAGCAGCTAAAACTTGTTTTAAAGGATTGGTCGAAGGATAATCAGACATCCCTGAATATAGCGAAGGACCTGAATCGAACTTATATCCCTGATGTGTAAAACTGTGGGCTGCACCACCAGCAAGAGAATGGCTTTCACACACTGTAACCTCAAAGCCATACCTAGCTAGCAAAGCTCCACAACACAACCCACCAATACCGCTACCAATAATAATTACTTCCATAGTTCGAGATTTTTAAGCAAAAATTACATTTTTTAGTAGAACAAAAAACCTGATTTGAAGATTAATGTACAATCTGTGTCAACTAGTTGACAAATTGTAAAAGAGAACTATGAACCGAGCCTTAAAAGATAATTATCCGCAAATTTTTCGCTACTCCGCTTTGACTTTAGCATTGTTAGGAATGAGTTTCCCGCTGACAGCTTGCCAAGGTGGTAACGATACGACAACTCAAACTAACGCTAACGCAGGAGATGGTGCAGGTTTAAAATTAGGCACTCTTGTCCCAGTTACAGGAGATTTAGCTTCTATCGGGCAAAATATGCCTGTAGCAGTAGAATTAGCAGTCAATACCATTAATGCTTGTGGTGGGGTTAATGATAACTCTGTTACTCTAGTTCAGGCAGATAGCCAAACCGACCCTAGTGTTGGTAGTACCGCGATGACGCAGTTAGCTGAAGTAGATCGAGTAGCTGGCGTAGTGGGAGCTTTTGCTAGTAGCGTTTCTAGTTCTGCGGTAGATGTCGCAGTCAGAAATCAAGTTATGCTGGTTTCTCCTGGTAGTACTAGCCCTGTCTTTACCGAACGCGCTAAAAATGGCGAATTTAATGGTTATTGGGCGCGCACTGCTCCCCCAGATACTTATCAAGCTCAAGCTTTAGCAACCTTAGCCAATAAACAAGGTTTTGAAGATGTTACTAC
>DAXETX010000082.1:0-25235 GCA_051155735.1 Xenococcaceae cyanobacterium | reverse complement strand
AGAAATTTAGCTCTTAATTTATACCGAGATTCTGGTTTTTCTAATATGGCTCAAGCAAAACGTCTGTGCCAATTTAATTTGGATCTTCTTTTAGATCTTTTTAGAATGAAATAGCCCTGCGTGTCGGACACTGTCAGCACGGCAATTGTTAAAGGTAGTAAAGATTCGTTTTGGTTCATTTCTTTGATGCCCGCATCTAAATCTTAGTTTATTTTTTTATTAGCCATAACTTCTGCCAAACCCTCTTTCATCTCACTTATAGAGATTAATTCAATGGGATTGTATCAATCTCGATTGTCAGTCGAGTCAAAAAAGAAAAACTCGGCTTGCTCCTCATCAATAGGCAAATGACTTTGGTAGTAATCATCCAATTCTTTGGACGAAATTGGATGCTCAATTGGGTCATCAAAAAATTCCTTTATTCGGAGGTAACGGCGTAGTCCATTAGCACTAGCATCTTTACGGGTTGCAGCCAAAAAATCCTCTGGCAAGGTGTTACTGACCTTGAGCCAAGCTGCCAGCAGAATTTCTTCGATATCATCCGAAGGGGCTCGATCCATCAAGGATTCTAGCCCTTCTAAAATTTCAATAATGGGAATGAGTTGAGTGTCATCAACCATCATTTTAGGATTCTATAATAATAATTATCGAAATAATAGCACGATCGATAGTTAACGAAGGTTGATTAAGCTAAGATCTGAATTAAAACTCATCGGTAAAAACCGTCTTCATTTAGAATTACTTAACGTGAGTTTTTAACGTCGAAGAGTTTAACTGCCATAACCCCCAAGTCTTAGAGTTTCGATAACTAAATGATTTACGACGAACTTGCCAGAGGCGGTAAGACAAAGGATGTAGCTTGCTGAATAGTTCGAGAACGTTCTCGGTAAGGAACTTTACCCTGAGATGTATTAACATATTGTTCGATAAACTCTAATAGTTCGGGTGCAGACTCAATAGGGGCAAGTTGGTTAAAGATAAAGGTCAACTTATCATCGGCAGCGAGAGTTACCGCGCAGGATCGACGACAGGCTGCCATACAGGATACGGGTTTTATAGTAACGCGATCGCGCCATTCATATTTTTCTAACCCTGTTTCTAATTCTTGAATTAGGTGCTGTCCTCCTGAAAGTCCGTGTTTTCTGTTTTGATTCTCGGAAAATCGACAGAGGCTACAAACGAGTAGGGTGTGTTGGGTCATAATATTATGTAACGAATGAATTAATTAAATTTTTGTCTGATGCTGATGATTCGCCGATCGCTGAAATTCTGACCAAGTTTGCTTGACCCTCTGATAAGATTCAGTGGAGTTATAGGGAGATTTTCTAGGTAAAAAAAAGGAAATTCTCGTACCCAATTCCAGAAGTAAGAGACATCTTGTTCGGGATCTTATTTCAGTATCAAAATTAATTTTTCAGTTGACTTGGGAATGCTTTGTAGGCAAGCTGATGTCTTAAAAGAATGCAACCATATACACCAAATAAAGCCATAGCCCAGATAAAATTTTTCAAGAAAATTCCCCACAAAATTGCCGAGCTAAATCCATGTCCGCCCATCCACTGGGCAACTAAAACGATACTGCCTTGATAAATGGCATAACTACTTATAAAACTAATGGCTAGCCAGATTAAATAACCTCTAAAATTACGACGGCTAAATTTTGGTTGTAGTGTAACTAACCAAGTTACCGCAAGTATTCCTAAACCCATTACTAGTCCCCACATTAGAGATTCTAAAGTTTTGGGATAGGCTCGAATAGCAAAACCATAGAGTTGATTGGCAAACCAGATACTCATGGCACTAATAAGTGCTTTGTTTCGAGTCAAAGTATTACCAGCTACCGCAGCAAAACCAACTAAAGGCACATGGGGATAGATAACGCTGCTAGCACTACCAACAGCAATTAGAAACATCTGCCACCAATTACTTTTTGCAGTTGCCTCTAAGGCTATTTGCCACGATCTCATTCTCGATAATTTGTAATTTAGAGTAGATTTAAAAGGAATTAATCCTGAATTGTGTTGAGATTTCATTTCGCTTTTTCCTGCTGCAATTAGCAGAATTTATAGGGCAAGTCTTTCCAGAAGGAGCATTTGCTACCAATGGCTACTCTCTTTTCCAATGTAGTGGGGACAGCCCTATTTTAAGCGGCAAATTAACTTTTGAACTCACAATACTTATAAACATCTGTACCTCGCAGATTTATTAATCGATCTAACTACTTCCATCGGCGGGCATTCTGACTAAGAGAAATTTAACCTTCTCATCACAGTTGCGGGACAGCGTTGGATTTGCACCAAACTTTCCCCATTGCTTCTAATGACTGCTCTCCATTAGAACCGATTACTTATTTTTCATAGTAATTCTAACTGGATTTATTGCACCAAAAAAAATTATTCATGGTTTGCCACTGTCACACCAATATTGTTTGTTAGAAAACAAGCGTTTCTTTTATAGAATGATTATCATTATCACAAAGTGTCTATTCGAGACTGTCTACTAGTGAATAAAACAAATCATCGCTTTGAAGTGGTAATTGTGGGGGCTGGGGCTGCTGGAATTGGCTGTGGAGTAGTCTTAAAAGATTTAGGGATTGAAAACTTTGCCATTTTAGAACGGCATCAAGTAGGGGCTTCCTTTAGTCTTTGGGCTGAAGAAATGCGATTGATTACACCATCGTTTCCCAGTCATGGTTTTGGGCTATTGGATCTCAACGCAGTGGCTTTAAATACCTCTCCTGCCCTTAGTTTCAGACGAGAACATCTTACGGGGAAAGAATATGCCTTATATTTAGAGACTGTAGCCGACCATTTTCAACTGTCTGTAAAAACCGAGACAGATGTTCAAACTATTGAAGCTTTACCTGAAGGCAAGGGCTTTGTCATACAAACTTCTAGAGGAGAATTACTGGCAAAGTTTGTAATTTGGGCAGCAGGAGAGTTTCAGTATCCCAATTTAAACCCTTTTCCAGGGGCAGAATTATGTATCCATAATTCCCAAGTACGTTCTTGGGCAGATCTTGAAGGGGATGAGTTTATCGTCATTGGTGGCTATGAAAGCGGTGTAGATGCAGCGTCAAATTTGGCAGCACTAGGGAAAAAAGTAAAGTTGCTAGATCGCACTAGTAGCTGGTCAAACTTAGACTCAGATCCTAGTGTTTCTCTGTCTCCTTATAGTCTAAAACGTTTGGAAATAGCTTATTCTATGGGTCGGGTCGAACTAATTGGAGAACAGCACATTGAAGCAGTAAAAGTAGTAAAAAAAGGATATGTGGTGGAGAGCGAGTACGAAAAGTGGTTTAGTTCTACACCGCCAATTCTCTGTACGGGGTTTGATAGCAGTTTAAAACAAATCTCTCCTTTATTTGACTGGTCAAATGGCTATGCAGCCTTGACTCAAGAAGATGAGTCTACCGTAACTCCAGGATTATTTGTCGTTGGTCCTTCGGTGCGTCACGGGGAGTTAATTTTTTGCTTTATTTACAAATTTCGCCAGCGATTTGCTGTGGTAGGAAATGCGATCGCTCAACGTCTGGGAATCGATACAACTCCCTTGGAAGCCTATCGCCGAGAGGGTTTGTTTCTGGACGACCTTTCTTGCTGTAGTAATGATTGTGTTTGTTGAAAAAGCTTTTAGCCTTTAGCTTTTAGCTTTTAGCTATGGCGCAGCCGTTAAAAAATTGACGAGCGACCCCGCGCCGCCGATATGCGGAGCGGTATCCTTTAGGACAGGCGCAAGGGAAGGCGCGAGTTTGACGTTACGCAAGACGATGATAAATAAATAGTTTCGATTCAGTAAGTAGAAGATTTCGATCTAACCCTTTAACCTTTTCCCTTTCCCCCTTACCCAGTCCTAACAGACTAATTTGTTTCTTAGGAGTTAGAAAATGAATATTTTTACGCCGTCAAGATTAGAGCGCGATTGTATTGTGGTCATTGGCAAAGAAAGTACGGGAAAATCTCAACTAATTGCTTCTCTTACAGGACAGACTGCCTATAGTGCCAATTTTCGCGGTTCTACAATAGCTTGCGAAACTTATAAATCTGAAGCCTATACTTTTATCGATACTCCTGGAATTCTCTATCGTTCCGACAGCGTAACTACCAAGAAAGCTTTAAGACAGCTACAGGAGAATGACACATTGCTATTGGTAGTCAAAGCGACCGACGTAGATCGAGATTTAGAGGATTTATTGCCCTTGGTGGCAGACAAACGGGGTACTATAGTCCTTACTTTCTGGGATAAAGTGCGACCAACGGTTCACACGCAACACATCATTCGGGAATGGACGGAAACTTCTAATCTGAGTATTGTCACTGTAGATGCCCGCCACATTACTACAGAACAAAAAAACTATATTCTAGCTTCTCTGCAAGAACCTCATTTTTTTCCCGCACAATGGATGCCGAGAAAGGCTGGCTGGTATATTCAACCCCAACCAACACTATTAGAACATCCGAACCTGGGCTGGTTATTGGCGATCGCCCTATTACTTATTCCTGCGATTATTGCTGTTTTGGGTGCTAACTCCTTTGCGACTTTAGCAGATCCTATAGTCCAAAGTGCGTTCGCTCTCGTTATTAAACCTTTATCCCAACTCCCAATCTGGTTAAGAGAAATACTGATAGGTCAATATGGACTGATAACGATGAGTCCATTGTTGTTTATTTGGGCGATGCCCACAGTAATTCTCTATGCCCTATTCTTGGGCGTATATAAAGCTAGTGGTTTAATAGAACGAATTACCATTGCTCTCGATCCTTTACTCCGTCCGTTTGGGTTATCGGGACGAGATTTAGTACGAGTGATTATGGGTATGGGGTGTAATGTTCCTGCTGTAATTAGCACCCGTGCCTGTTCTAGTTGTTCTAGAGGAACTTGTATTTCGGCGATCGCTTTTGGTTCGGCTTGTTCTTATCAATTTGGCGCAGCTTTAGGGGTGTTTAGTGCTGCTAAGTTACCTTATTTGGTAATTCCATATCTGCTGTACTTAACTTTAACCACCTTAATATATACTCGCATCATTTCTGATCCTACAGCTAAATCGAGTCAGAATCCTCTATTAATCGAAGGAAGAGCATTTTTAGAATTTCCGCGTTGGTCGGTCATTTGGCGCGAAGCTAAGTCAACTATTAAGCAATTTTTGTTCAATGCGATTCCCATCTTTTTAGTTATTACCGTTATTGCTTCTGTGTTGAATTGGTTAGGAGCGATCGCAATTTTAGCTAATATTATTAATCCTTTGATGGGATGGTTTAATCTACCTCCTGAAGCATCATTGCCGATTGTTTTAGCTTCTATTCGCAAAGATGGACTACTATTATTTGCCGAACCCGAAACTTTGGCTATGTTAACTCCCTTACAGGTTTTGACTGGGGTTTATCTGGCAGGAGTATTGCTACCTTGTTTAGTTACTCTGTTAACTATTACGCGAGAACAGTCTCTTCGATTTGCCTTATTGCTGTTAAGTAGGCAGGCGATCGCAGCGATTGTTTTTTCTCTATTACTTGCCTGGGGAGGATTATTAATTAAGTAATAAGTTTTGTTCTTTTTAAATACCTTTATAAAATATCAAGAGAAAACCGATTGTGAGTCAATTTTTGAACCCTTTGCCCGATAAATGCGGTTTACATATTCTCTGTAGCTATAAAAATAAAACTCCTACCACACAAATTATTCGGATTACTAATATCCCTAATTGGTATCTCGAACGAGTTGTTTTTCCTGGAGAAATGCTTTTATTTAAAGCTCTACCCGAAGCAGTATTAGAAATTTATATCAGCGAGTCAGCAAGACTAATTTTGGAGGATCGCTTTCTTTGTGATTGGCTAAAGGTAAAGGGTACTGCCTATATGACCACTGAAAGATTACATTTGTATGTTAAAACCAACCGCGATCGAGCAAACAGCCCTCGATTATCTCCTATCTAATCTGGAAGTACTTCCAGAACATCGGCAATTATTTGAGGTTGTAGGTGCAACCTGTTTTGATAACAATGAGTGGATGATTAACATTAGTATTGTCGGTTTGGTAGGTAAATATTGGAATGTTTTTGTTGATGGCAATACGGGAAAGATTTCACCAGACTGCGAGTTTAATTCGGACTGTCAAGACTTGAATGAACCCCACCAATATTCCCATCTACCCGACTATTTAAACCAATTACTCGATCGCCTTACAGTCAAACTTCTTAGATAACCTGAGTTTGGGATAAGAAGAATCCGAGAAAAAAAGCAGCGATCGCCATTGGTTTTTCTCAGTTACTTGACAGCTATTAAAAAAATGCTACATTAAGCATATATGGCAGCAGATTTTATTCACAATGAAAACCGCATTCGTCCTTAGTACCACTACCACCACAACTACCCAAAAGGGAGGGTTATAAGGCACTGCGCTGAAATTAGTCTTATTACTTTGATTGCCCTCCAGACGAACTCTGGGGGGCAATGTTTTTTCAATATCTATATCTAAAAAGTCACTAAGAATGTACGTGTTACTAACAATACCTTTGGCAATCGATACCACTACCACCACCACAACCATTACGCCTGGAGGGACGTGACGCTCGATCGCGCTCGGTAATTTTTCCGTCCCTCCAAGCCAAGTTTGGAGGGTTTTTTATTGCTTTATTACTCATATATTAGGAGAAACTAAAATGTTGGATCATCGCGAACTTGCAAGAGATATGGACTTATTTCACTTTGAGGAGCATAGTCCAGGAATGGTGTTTTGGCACCCACAGGGGCTTCGGCTTCTTCGCAGCATTGAAGACTTTATGCGACAAGTTTATCAAGCTCGCGAATTTGAAGAAGTGCGATCGCCTGTTGTCCTTAATCGCTCCTTATGGGAACGTTCGAGACACTGGGAAAAATTTCGTCAGGGGATGTTTGTTGTCGGTAGCGTCAAGGCAGATACAGATATAGATGAATCAGCTTTATCTATTATCGAACCTAACTATGCCTTGAAGCCTATGTCATGCCCCGCCCATATTGCCATTTATCAGTCCCACAAACGCAGCTATCGAGAAATTCCGATGCGATTGATGGAGTTTGGTATCTGTCATCGCAACGAACTGTCTGGCAATTTATCGGGATGTATGCGATTGCGACAATTTGTTCAGGATGATGCCCATATTTTCTGCCGAGAATCTAACGTACATAGTGAAATTAGCAATTTCCTCAACATGGTACAGCAGGTTTATGCTGCTTTTGGTTACGAGGGATTTTCTCTGCAAATTTCTCTTAGACCCTCGCAGCGACTGGGTGATAATCGCCTCTGGGATCGGGCTGAATCCATGTTAATCCAAGTAGTTGAGTCTCTGGGACAAAGCTATAAACTAGCTCCGAATGAAGGAGCATTCTATGGTCCCAAGCTCGAAATTAGCTTGCAAGATCGGCTGGGGCGTTCGTGGCAGTGTGGCACAATCCAAGTCGATTTTAATCTCCCTCAAATGTTTGAGTTGGCTTTTGTAAATGAATTGGGAGAATTAGAACGTCCTGTTATGCTGCACCAAGCAATTTTGGGTTCGTTTGAGCGTTGGATTGGTATTTTGTTAGAGCATCACGGTGGTTCTCTTCCTGTTTGGTCTGCTCCTACTCAAGTCGCAGTCGCCACTATTTCCGATAAAGCATCTGCCTGGGCGGAAGATATTTTTCTACGACTCAGGGAACTGGGAGTTAGAGTGGAACTTCACGATCGAGACCGTACAATCGGTAAAAAAATTCGCGAACTATCTAAACGCAAAATTCCCTTGATTGCTATTGTTGGCGAGCAGGAAGCTATGAGTCAAAAGCTAAATCTTCGCTGTTTGGGTGCTACAAAACAACAAGAAATGAGCCTAGCCGAACTTGAGGATAAGTTAGCAAATCTATCCATGTCTTAGCGAGCTTAATTTCTCGATCGCTACAAACTGAATATATGCGATCGAAGGCTAATATTACGGCGGAGTTTAAGTTTTTAGTCTTTAGTTCTTAGTTTTTAGTTTTAGATTAAATTCAGTTATGTGCTAGAAGTTAGAATTAGCTTATTTATCATTATCGCTCTCATCTTTGGATGGTATGGGATCGTAGCCTCCTGGATGAAAAGGATGACAGCGAGCAATACGAGTTACCGCAAGCCAGCTACCTTTAATCGTTCCATAGGTTGCGATCGCTTCAATAGCATACTCGGAACAAGTAGGCTGAAAGCGACAAGTAGGAGGAAATAAAGGCGATATAAACTGACGATAGCCTTTAATTAACCAGATAATGGGTGTTTTCATAATGTATGAACTAATTTTTGAATTAGAACCTATTGCATAGTTTTATAGTAAAAGACAAGAGAGTTAGGACGTAGCATCTTTGAGAACTGATTCCATTGCCGACCTCAAATCCTTTGAGTCTGACAACAGATGTCGAATACGACTCTTGAGCCATGCCCAGCATTTTTCAATTCGGTTCAAATCTGGGGAATAAGGTGGCAAATAAAGTAAACGGCAGCCTGCCGACTCAATCAATTCTTGAATGCGACCTCCTTTATGAAAAGTAGCATTATCCATAATGACTACTTGTCCAGGTTGTAATTCAGGAATCAAACAGGTTTCGATCCAAGTTTCAAAAACAGTCCGATTACAACTACCTTTAACTGTAAATGGCGCAAATCGTAGCTATAAGCCTTTGCCATCACTATCGCTCTATTCGGTTTCTTTCATCTTACCCTTTGTCTCAACACTCATGAGCATTACTATACTTAGGCAAGCGTGAAATCGACTACCCTCTACGCTTAAGCATTTCTCCGATGATCAAAGCAGGATCTACATAGCTGCCGTTGTGTTTAAGTACCCAATGCAAATGAGGTCCTGTAGTTCGACCTGTCATGCCCACGCGACCGATTTTGGCACCTGTAGGAACGCTTTGTCCTTGAGCTATCTGGATTTCGCCTTGGCGATCAACAATAGTAGGAATTCCATCTATACTTTCTACCCCACCAATAAGGTGACAGTAAATATGTTGCCATGCTCCTGATTTCACCTTGACATATGTACCACAAGCATTATCTTGACCTACTGTAACTACCTTGCCAGCCCACCAATTACGAACGTAACTACCTAAGGGAGCGGCTAAGTCTAAGCCATTATGAAAGTGGAATTTTCCAGTAATTGGGTGGTGACGATGACCAAAAGCCGAAGTGTAAGACTGAAAATTTTCTACGGGAAAATAGGCATTTGCCCAAGAAGATGTGGATGTTTCAGTACTCGATACTTTTAGTGTTGGAGCTTCTTGTGCTGAAAGCAGGGAGCTATTGTGTTGAGTAAACCCCAAATTGGAAATTCCCCAAAAGCATAGTATTCCGAAAAGACCCTCCACGATTAAACGAATAGATCTATATTTCAATATAAAGTACATAGTAAAGTGTTAATAATTAAGTTTAAGACTATCTCTGTATAATCATGATCAAGCAAACTAGGATAGTCCTGGCTGCGTGACACATTTTTTGATGATTAAATCTTGGACATTTGACCTTTTACCATATTGCTAGAGAGTATTGAGATTAGGTTCTTTATCGGTAATAACTCTTCAGGTTTTTAAAATTTCTCTGATATTCGCGAGAACAAGGTTACAAAGATTTGTAAGATATTGTTCAAATTGCCCAGGGAAGCTGAGTTGATTGACTGAAACTGACACTGATAACGATTATCATTATCAATGTCAGTGCTTACGATAACATGATTTCGACCGAGATTATTCCTGAATTTTGCTAAAAGCTATGTTTGACAGTAACTATATCGATATTAGTAATATTTTCAATGCGACCAACATACAGCAAACTACATTCTTTGCTCACATTGATAGCTTAACTTGGTTACCAGCATTTAGAGAGGAACCAACATTTGGTGCAATACTAACTGGAATGATGGCCGCTTTCGGATTTGGGGCTATTCACGCTCTTGCACC
This sequence comes from Xenococcaceae cyanobacterium, assembly GCA_051155735.1. Lineage (GTDB taxonomy): Bacteria > Cyanobacteriota > Cyanobacteriia > Cyanobacteriales > Xenococcaceae > JASJCP01. The sequence goes on along the minus strand of DAXETX010000082.1, from coordinate 15,303 downwards.
AGGGCATGGAAAAGCATTGGTTAGTGCTTATTTGGTTGGAAGTAAAGGAACGGCATATCAAGCAGTCTTACTTGGTTTAGCCACAACCATTACCCATACTTTCAGTGTCTTTATACTTGGCGCGATCGCCCTGTTTGCATCAGAATATATTTTACCAGAGCAATTATATCCAGTTTTGAATTTAATTAGTGGTTTAACTATTTGCAGCGTGGGCTTTTGGCTGCTAATGCGTCGATTAAGTCCTCAAGATGAACATCATCACCATTCCTATTCTTCTGATTTTTCAGCCATCACTTTAGGGATTGCGGGAGGCTTAGTTCCTTGTCCTTCTGCACTAGTAATATTGCTCGCTGCAATTTCATTAAACCAAATAACTTATGGATTATTTCTGGTTTGTGGTTTAAGTCTTGGATTGGCATTCGTCTTGATTACTCTAGGTTTAATTGCAGTTTATGCAAAACGATGGTTAGAAAAGTTACCTGGAAGTGGAGTATTTTGGCAAAAGTTGCCTATTTTTAGTGCTTCAATAGTAGTCTGTATTGGCATTGGATTAACTGTGTTATCTCTAGTTTAATAATCTGATAAAAAACAAGTAAAGTTAGCAATGTAGAAAGCAGAAAGTCATATAGAACCCATTTGGGATCTTTTTCTACGAAAAATCAGTTATTTCAAATGATTTCCTGAAGGTTAGTTTGTAATTTTTTTGAGTGTTTAATCAAGGGTACATGAAATGAAAGGGGGAGTGTATGGCTAGAAAAATTTTGATTAAGAATGCCCAGCTAGTCAATGAAGGTAGGGTATTTTCATCTGATGTATGTATTTGTAATGAACGAATAGAAAAAATTTCTGGATCGATAACATCCTCTGGGAGTGAAGAGGTAGTTGATGCATCTGGATTTTATCTGCTGCCTGGAATGATTGACGATCAGGTGCATTTTCGTGAGCCTGGGCTAACTCATAAAGGTACTATTGCGAGCGAGTCTCGTGCTGCTGTGGCTGGTGGTATTACAAGTTTTATGGAAATGCCTAATGTAAGCCCCTCCACAACAACTATTGAGGCTCTAGAGAGTAAATATGAAATCGCTCGGGAAAGTTCGATTGCGAACTATGCGTTTTATTTAGGTGCCACGGAAAATAATATTGAAGAAATCAAACGCCTCGATCCAAGTAAATATTGTGGCGTCAAAGTTTTCATGGGTGCTTCAACAGGTAACTTGTTGGTTGAAGATCGAGCGGCACTTGAGGATATTTTTCGGGAGGCGCCGACATTAATTGTCACTCACTGTGAAAGTGGTCCGGTTATCGCGAAAAACCTGGCCCGTGTTGAATCATTAAATCGCCCTATCGTTATTACCGATCATCCAGTTATTCGAGATGCTGAAGCTTGTTTTGCCTCATCCTCTTTGGCGGTGGACTTAGCCAAGCGTCATGGCAGTCAGTTACATGTTTTACACATTACCACCGCCAAAGAATTAAGTTTATTCGATCCTGGTCCGATTTCTAATAAGTCCATTACCGCCGAAGCATGCGTTCATCACTTGTGGTTTAGCGATCGGGATTATGGGAAACTTGGGAACTTGATTAAGTGTAATCCAGCCATTAAGACCACCGACGATCGTGCTGCCTTAATTCAAGCTTTGCACGAAGGTCGTATTGATATCATTGCCACCGATCATGCACCCCACACTTGGGAAGAAAAGCAGATGGATTATCCAAAAGCTCCTGCGGGGTTGCCTTTAGTACAGCATGCTTTACTTAGTCTCTTTGAACAAGTAACTCATAAACGCATGTCTCTTGCTCAGTTAGTTGAGAAAACCGCCCATAATCCCGCTATTCGATATGGTGTGGTCGATAGAGGCTACATTCGTGAAGGGTATTTTGCTGATTTGGTGTTGGTCGATAGGTCAGCACCTTTTACAGTGACACCTGAGAATATCTTTTACCATTGCGCTTGGTCTCCTTTTATGGGGTATAGATTTAGTTCCAGCATTGTGAGTACTTGGGTTAATGGTCAATTAGTGTTTGATGGTCAAAAACTCATTGAGTGTCCAGGAGTCTCAAAACGGTTGGCGTTTAAGGGCGTGAGATAGGAATTTTTTTGATAACGAAGCGTTCGAGCAGACAACGCTGCCCGTTGCAGTTTAACTTAGCGTTATTTTAAATCTTGCACCTTTGAAAATAGAACGATCCTGTAAACGAGGAAAAACAAACTAGTTAAAGAAACTATGGTTCTTTGTCAGAATAATTATCAATTTTTCACGTAACACATAATTCAATGACCAACTAGGATGTAGGGCAAAACTAATTTAAAATGTAGCAAAATTAAAAAGAAAATCCTTGGGGTAAAAGCTCGGTAATAGTTGAGATTTCGATCCCTTGTTGTCCGAAAAAGATTACAATTGTGTTTTTATCGGCAAATTCTGCGATTACTTGACGGCAAGCCCCACAGGGAGAACAAGGTAGGTGGCGATTATTAGTAATAGCGATCGCCCGAATTTTCATCTTGTAACCGCCGACCGTTGCCACAGCAGCTGCAATCGCATTTCTTTCGGCACAAATCGTTAAACCATAGGAAACATTTTCCACATTACAACCAGTAAAAATAGTCCCCTGTTCAGTCAACACAGCAGCTCCCACTTGGAATTGGGAATAGGGAGCATAGGCATTTTGACAAGCTTGTTGGGCTTGTTCCCAGAGTTGGTTTTGTTGTGCTTCGGTAATAATGTTCAAGTTTTAACTAGATGATTTGTATTTTTTTGAGATATTCTAAGTCTAAACTTTTCCCATAGGAACAAAGCTTTATAGTGTTAAGAGCAAAGACAATAAAGATTTAATCTTCGAGGCTTACTCAGGCCTCTGAATTATTCGCTCCAACTGACGCTGTTTCGCCCTAGGGTCAATGCCCAACAATAGCACATAGTCTCTAGGATGAGCCGTTAAAAACTGCTCCACCTGGGATAGTACCTGGGCTTCATGGTCACTAGCAATCGTAGGACCAATCTGCCAGGAGCGTGCTTTAAAACGTCGGGCATCGGCAAATTCCAGGCCAATGCGGTGTCCTAAGTGGAGTTGTTTCCCGATCGCGTCCACGATGTCTGCTCTCAAAGGGTGAGCCGTCTGACCATTTTGAGGCGGAGATTGGAAGCTGTTACTGGATGAGGGATTCTGCAAAGCGGTGATGCAGGCAATATCGTTCGCGCAGCGATACCCTGCTCGCAGGGACTGGTTGATTTCGACCACATGGTGAGAAAAGCTGCGATCGCTCTCATTAGCATCCGGTAGTCGATCGGCCGCCTGTTGGGTCGTAATCACCGCTCCCGATGACACATACTTACCAGGGGGAATCTCTACATCCTGAATCAGGGCGTGCATCATCACAATGCAGCCGTGGCCTACCTGGGCGTTGAACACCGTGGAGCGAAAGCCTATAAAACACTCATTCCCAACGTAAGCCGGACCGTGGATCAACGCCATGTGGGTAATGCAAGTGTCGTGGCCTATCCACACCGAGTAGGCTTGCTGGTCATCCCCTAAGACATGCCCCTGCTCTAACCCATGGATAACCACCCCATCCTGAATGTTGGTATTCGCCCCGATGTAAAAGGGAGCCCCTTCATCAGCTCGGATGGAGGTATTGGGAGCAACGATCACATTTTCGCCCAGTCGCACATCCCCAATCAAACTACACTGGGGATGGACATAGGCAGATGAGGCAATGGTGGGCTGATCCGAATTGCGATCCCAGGGCGTGGGTGGGGCGGGTTGATGACGGAGCGGCATGGTACTTTCCTCGGTTCTAATCGATATTTTTGTGCTAAGTTATTTTGATAATGATTATCATTTTCATTTTATACCCATTAATCTTCCAAGCTGACTTGCTTTGGGGTTAAAAATAAAAATGTTGCAGGAGAAGTCCAAGATCCACTATAAACATTACTCCTATGCTAAGTATTGAAACTTCAAAAAAATCAACAAGCTAACAATACTGTTACAAACCGACTAATCAACAAGAAGTACCCCATGGTTCACGAACACAGAAAGGATCGCACCGAGAACGAACACGACCACGCCGATCACGAGCGCTGGCTGGCTGACCATCGTACCTGGCGCATCGAACACAGCAAGCTGCTTGCGGGTCTACGCCGTATCGAGGCTGAGCTTCACGAACATGAGGCGCATCTACTGGAACATGAGCAAATGATCGCTGCCCACGAAGCGCAGATCGTTCGGCAAGAGAGCCAGATCCATCAGCATACGAGCAACGAACATGAACACGAAGCAGCCCATGCCGAGCATATGTCGCACCACCAAGTTCACGGCGACGTTGCCCGACAGCACGAGCAGCTCCGAGGACGACATGAAGCCATTTACCGCAAGCTCTCTGGGCTGCTCGATAAGCTGAACCAATACTGAATCCATCACTGATTGTTGGTCGCGGACGGAGTCCACAATCTGCTTGGTGGTCTCGCCATCGGCGCGATCTTCATCGTAGGTTTTCGAGCAGGGGTCGCAGCGTGGCTCGCCGCCGCCGCTTTGCACGAGATCCTGGTGACAGCAACTAATTCTCCTAACTTTTTCTGTGGCACAACCTATATGCCTAAGTCTCATAACCTGACGAACTTCATTGAGGAGAGGTGATTCAGAAGGCTTATACATTTATGAAAAACATAAAATATTAACACCAGGTCTTTTCCGCAACAAGTAAAGATATGAGTTCCATGATGAGTTTGTGCGACTGGCGGATTATTCTCTAATGGACACCTTGAATGCCGACCCTGATGCCACGGTCGATGGGAACGATCGCCATGCCCGCCAGGTTTTTTCTGGTCATTTCGTACCCGTGACACCCACGCCGATTGCGGAACCAGAATATGTAGCCCACAGCAGCACTTTTTTTAATGAACTTGGGTTGAGCGATGAGCTGGCGCTTGATGTAAAATTTCGCCAGGTATTTTCTGGCGATATCTCTGCTGCGCGTGAGCCTATGCGTCAACTTCAATAACGACATTGCTAATGTGTGTAATCAATGTGCGTTCATCTTGAGTAACTACTTTGACATAACCACTAGAAATACAATATTCTACGGACTTGGCAACGATTGTTTGCGTTGGGGAAATTAGAGTCACCTTGGCGTTTTCAATGTAGTTTGTTGCATAGTGCTGTATGGTTGTCATCTGATTAATCTCTCCTTAAAAGTTCATATTAATCATCCTAATTAAAAGATAATTATCTGGCGCAATACTTTTTAACTGATTCACTTTTCAGCGATCACCTTGAAGTTAAATTTGATTATCAGTGGCTAAATCAATTGATGTCATTGCTTGTCATAATCTTTTATTAGTAGTAAATCTCGGAGAGTGACAGAAGAGGGGTTAATATCGGGATAGATTTTTTTCCCAGTCTCCAGTCTGCTAGTCTCCCAGTCAACCAAAACTATCTCCGAAGTGATACAACGCCTAATTATTATCTGCCGCGCGATTTAATGCTGACATCAAAGCTTTTTGTCCTGTGGTTTTATAGGTTTCTTGCAAATATTGTTGCACTGTTTCTGCATCGGTTGGAGGTAAAGGCATTTTACCTAAAATATCCAAAACATTTTTTTGTTCTGAAGGAGGAACGATCGCGACTAAACTAGATTCTAGAGGTTCGTCGTATTGCCAAAAACCTTTAACTGACTCTGTAGTATCATCTTCAGAATTTATTGCCGCATTAATTACATCAATAGTTGCTTGAGAAACAGGTCGAACTACTGCACTTTGATTGCGAATTTGACGCAAGGGTTCGATAATTTGATTTCTGGTGCGCCCTCTAAGTTGAAAAATAATAAACGGATCTTCACTAAAGCGCTCGGCCAATTGATAGTATACTGCTGCTATATGTTTGCAAGGATTAGCTTTATCGGGGCAAGTACAACTAGATCTAACTTCATTCAGGCTAAAAGGAAATAGACTCAAGCCACTTTTAGTAAATACCGCTTCAATACTTTCAGGCATTTCTCCTGCTAATAATTGAGCAGTAAAAATCGCTTGTTCTGACATTTGAGCGAGCGCATAATTCCAGTCTTCTTTACTAAAAGAATCTAGAGATATGGATACTCGATAAGGCTCATCATCGCTTCCCTGTACCATAGCTTTTACTTTAGAGTTGACAAAATCCATGCTCAAGACATTGCCTTCTCTTGCATAACTGCGCCCTCTTTCTAAACGTTTTTTAAAATGGTAAGTGTTGAGTAAGTCCAACCATCTCTCTACCCACCATTCTTGTTTTTGTACTTCAAAATTATTCATTATATAAAACAGTTAGAGACTTAAAAACTTTTCTATAAGACTTACTTAACGTGAACGTCCAAAAAATTAGAATTTTTAATGTCAGAAAGAAACAATTTATCCTTTTTCCCTTACCCAGCCTTAATAAGCTAATTTGTTTCTTAGGAGTTCGGGTTAACAAATATTAGTCTGTTAGGCTAGCCATTAGTCATATTAGCTTCCTGCTCCGCCCTTATATTGGATGAAAAATCCTACAGAGCAGCACGAAAGTGTAAAGCTTTGCATATGAGCTTTTGAGAGTTTGTTCGTTCCTCTAAACCCAAAACTTGCTTGTAATGTGACCAATGAACAGAACCCCATATCTTAGCCTTACTTTTTTCTGATTTTTTCGTCGAACTATTTTCTGGATTTTTGTGTTAATTTGTGTTACTTTGCTTTGATAATGATTATCATTTTCATTTTATCACTATCAACCTTCCAAGCTGACTTGCTTTGGGGTTAAAAATAAAAATGTTGCAGGAGAAGTTAAAGATCCACTATAAACATTACCCCTATGCTAAGTATTGAAACTTCAAAACCCCAGTTAAAGAATTCATTCCTCCAACGGCTTCATGGCCCAGAGCGCCCAACGCTCATTTTTGATGGCGCAATGGGAACTAACCTGCAATCCCAAGACTTGACCGCTGAAGATTTTGGTGGGGCGGCATATGAAGGTTGCAATGAATACTTAGTCATCACTAAGCCAGAAGCAATAGCGAAAGTCCATCGTGATTTTCTCGCTGCGGGGGCAGATGTGATCGAGACCGATAGCTTTGGCTCTAGTCCATTGGTACTAGTAGAGTACGGTCTAGCCGATCGCGCTTACGAGCTAAGTAGGAAGGCGGCAGAGTTGGCGCGTAGTTGTGCGGATGAGTTTACGACTCCCGAAAAACCAAGATTTGTTGCGGGTTCCATTGGCCCAGGCACCAAGCTACCTACCCTCGGTCATATTACCTATGATGAATTGAAAGCCAGCTTCATGGTGCAAGCAGAAGGTCTCTATGATGGAGGAGCCGATCTTTTTATCGTAGAAACCTGTCAAGATGTTCTGCAAATTAAGGCAGCACTGAGCGCGTTTGAGGCGGTGTTTGCGAAAAAAGGCTCGCGACTCCCCTTAATGGTGTCCGTGACTATGGAAATCCAGGGAACCATGTTGGTAGGGACGGATATCTCTGGGGTACTGGCAATTTTGGAACCTTTTCCCATTGATATTTTGGGTCTAAATTGTGCGACGGGTCCCAATTTGATGACTCCTCACATCAAATATCTGTCAGAAAATTCACCATTCCCCATTTCCTGTATTCCCAATGCGGGGATTCCAGAAAATATTGGCGGTCAGGCGCATTATAAAATGACCCCCCTAGAATTTAAGACTTCCATGTCTGAGTTCATTGGGGAGTATGGAGTTCAAATTGTCGGCGGCTGCTGCGGTACGCGCCCAGCACATATTAAAGCTTTAGCCGATGCTGTAGAACAGACTCCACTAAAAGAGCGTTCGGTAAGAACCAATGCTGTGGGAGAGATTCGATCGCCCCTCTCCTATACCCCAGCAGCAGCTTCCATTTATTCCGCTCAAACATATCAGCAGGATAATTCTTTCTTAATCGTTGGCGAGCGATTAAATGCCAGTGGTTCTAGAAAAGTCCGTAGGCTATTGAATGAAGATGATTGGGATGGGTTGTTAGCGATCGCTAAATCCCAAGTCAAGGAAGGCGCACATATGCTAGATGTAAACGTGGATTACGTCGGGCGTGATGGAGAACGGGATATGCGAGAACTAGTATCGCGACTAGTGAAGCATACGACGCTCCCACTGATGCTCGATTCCACCGAGTGGACAAAAATGGAAGCGGGTCTCAAGGTTGCTGGGGGCAAATGTTTGCTCAATTCCACCAATTATGAAGATGGGGAGGAGCGATTTTTTAAAGTCCTACAATTGGCAAAAGAGTATGGTGCAGGAGTTGTCATCGGTTGTATCGATGAAGAGGGAATGGCTCGAACCGCCCAGAGAAAATTGGAGATTGCTCAACGAGCTTATCAAGATGCGCTCAAGTTTGGGATTCCACCCCATGAAATTTTCTATGACACTTTAGCCCTACCGATTTCAACTGGAATTGAGGAGGATCGGGAAAATGCCAAAGCAACGATCGAAGCAATTCGACTGATTCGGGAAAATCTGCCTGGTGTCCATTTTATGCTGGGGGTTTCCAACGTTTCTTTTGGCTTGAGTCCAGCGGCGCGAATTACCTTGAATTCGGTCTTCCTCAATGAAGCGATGAAAGCAGGAATGGATGGCGCAATTGTCTCGGCTGCCAAGATTTTACCTCTGGCAAAGGTAAGGTCAGAGCATCAACAGATTTGTCAAGATTTAATTTACGACAATCGGAAGTTTGAAGGTGATATCTGCATCTACGATCCCCTTGGTAAACTGACTACAGAGTTCCAGGGTGTTAGTGCAAAAGATACGAGGTCGAGTGCCAGTTTGGCAGATTTACCCATTGAAGAACGCTTGAAGCAACATATTATTGATGGCGAGCGGATTGGATTGGATGATGCGTTAAAGGTTGCTTTAGATGCGGGCTATAAAGCACTGGAGATTGTCAATACTTTCTTGTTGAATGGGATGAAGGTTGTGGGCGAACTGTTTGGCTCTGGTCAAATGCAATTGCCTTTCGTGTTGCAGTCAGCCGAAACCATGAAATCTGCGGTTGCTTTCCTCGAACCCTATATGGAAAAACTAGAAGGAGAGGACGAAGATCGCGGTAAAGGAAAATTCCTGATTGCCACTGTTAAAGGCGATGTCCATGACATCGGCAAGAATTTGGTGGATATCATCTTGACCAATAATGGCTACAAGGTGATCAATCTGGGCATTAAGCAAGCCATTGAGGCAATCGTCGAAGCTTATGAGCAGCATCAGCCTGATTGTATTGCGATGAGTGGCTTACTTGTGAAGTCTACAGCATTTATGAAAGAAAATCTCAAAGCATTTAATGCTAAAGGGATTACAGTCCCAGTAATATTGGGCGGTGCCGCACTCACACCAAAATTTGTCTATGGGGATTGCCAAGAGACTTACCAGGGGCAGGTCATTTATGGCAAAGATGCTTTTGCCGATTTAACCTTTATGGATCGACTGATGCCCGCCAAAAAGCAGCATTTTTGGGTCGATACCGAAGGCTTTACAGGAGAATTTGCTCAGTTCAACCAAAAGGGACGCAAGGCTAGTAAAGATTTAGATCGAGAACTCAATGACGATGGGCAAAAATCCGCTCGCTTCACTGTCATCGATACCGAACGCTCGGCAGCGGTAGCGATTGATATCGAACGTCCTACGCCACCCTTCTGGGGGACGAAAATTATTCGGAGTGACGATCTAGATTTAGAAGAACTGTTTTGGCACATGGATTTACAGGCACTAATCGCTGGTCAATGGCAATTCCGTAAACCGAAAGACCAATCTCGTGAGGAATATGATTGGTTTCTAGCATCGAAGGTTCATCCAATCTTGGAAGGATGGAAGCAAAAAATTCGCACAGAACAATGGTTGGAACCAACTCTAGTTTATGGCTATTTTCCCTGTGCAGCGATGGGCAATTCCGTTCATGTTTATGAGCCAAGTGTCATCGAGCAGGGCTTAACACCAAAAACAGCAACCCCATTTGTCACTTGGACATTCCCCCGTCAAAAATCTCAAAATCGACTGTGCATTGCTGATTTTATCCGCCCCCTCGAACACGATCGATTTGATGTACTGCCTATGCAGGCGGTGACGATGGGAGATATTGCCACCCAGAAAGCACAGGAACTGTATCAAGGCAACAACTACACTGATTATCTCTACTTCCACGGGATGGCGGTGCAGTTGGCGGAGGCCTTAGCGGAATGGAGTCATGCCAGAATTCGGCGGGAATTGGGCTATGGAGATTTAGAGCCAGATAACATTCGCGATGTATTAGCCCAAAGGTATCAGGGTTCTCGGTATAGTTTTGGCTATCCAGCTTGTCCTGTGGTCATCGATCAAGTGCCACAGTTGCAATTATTGGGATGCGATCGCATTGGGATCTCGATCGACGAGAGCGAACAGCTTTATCCAGAGCAAACGACCACTGCTTTTGTCACCTATCATCCTGTCGCTAGATATTTTAGTGCGTAAAAGCGATCGGCAATGGGGTCGCGCTTAAATCCAGGCGACCTCTAATTTTTCTTGCTAATTGCTAAAATTCCAACTGGATTGGCTTTCACTGCGCTTTTCATATAAGTAGACCACAACTATCAGTTGTGCTTTAAAAGGCTTAGAGCTACAGGGCTACGCGCTTGTTACGCTTTGCGTAACGTGCTTCGAGCTAGTCAATTAAAAACGAAGTCTATCCAACTGAAAACGACTGTAAAATATAGGTCTCTAATGAGAGAAACAAACAATAGATCGAATTGGCATCAAGATTTTATCGCCAGTAATTTATTAGTCATTGGCTACAATGCTTGGGCAGGTCATCTCCGCCAAGACCGTGGTGCGATCGTTTGCAGCCTTAATTCTCCGATGGTGGGTGTTGCTGGGGAATCATTCAAAACCCATTTTATTGGACGTTCTCGCCTTGCGCCGTTCCTGAATGCCTGGTTAAAGGTTCCTGAAACAGGAATTTTGCCCCATCACTTTACGATCGCTCACATCTTGGAAGCTGTGGATAATTATCGTCCAACTACAGAGGTTATTTTGCTATTGGAGTCTTTCGACGGAGCAGCATTTTTCTACTTGAAGAACCTACCCATTACACCACCTCAATGCTATGAGCAGGTACGTAAGACTTGGGATGAATTCCAGCCAGGAGTTAGTGCTTGGCAAGACGAACAACTTCCAACAATCAGTCATAACTGAGACCTCGATTTTGATTTAACCTTTGCGGATCGCGTTCATGGTTTCATATTCAGAAATGGTTCGACTGGCACTGGTAAACTCGAAAAGTATTTAAAAAATCAGGAGCGTGCGGTTTCTCTTCATGAATGGGAGGTGTAGGTTTGGAGCTACATAGATTTCATCATATCCCCAAGGGATTGCTAGAAGTATCAGTGGATGCGCTTGACACAGTGTTACCTGGTTCCAGTCTTATATATTTGAAGGGTCAGAAAGAAGCCCCACTCTTTGTTTCAACATTATTACATGGTAATGAGACCACTGGGTTTTACGCGATGCAACGACTGTTGAAGAAATATCGGCAAAAGGAGACTCCGTTACCTCGTTCGCTCCTTTTGTTTGTAGGCAACGTAAGTGCAGCAGTGAAAGGCGTGCGTCATTTACCCGAGCAGCGTGACTATAATCGTATATGGTCAGGTGGAAGCTCTGCTGAACACCGACTTGCAGCAGAAGTTGTTGATGCAGCAACCTCTTATAACCTATTCGCTACGATTGATATACATAACAACACGGGGAAAAATCCTTTATACGGATGTATAAACAGGCTAGAACCCGCATATAAACAATTAGCCACTCTATTTAGCCAAACTATTATCTATTTTGTTACGCCATCAGAAGTCTTTTCTATGACCTTCGCGAAATATTGTCCATCAGTCACCATAGAGTGCGGACAGTCAGGTGTGGATGAGAATACAAGCTACGTAAGCCAATATATCGATCTTTGCCTGAACAAAAAGGGATTTGAAGAGGCATCCTCTCTCATTAAAACGCCTTATGACCTGTACCACACAGTTGCTCGCGTGAAGTTGCCTGCGGAATGTACATTAGGTTTTGGAAGCAAGGAAATAGATAAGGACATTAGCTTTATCGAGACTATTGATGACTTGAATTTTTCCGATTTACAGGCTGGCGCGTTAATAGGGTGGCGTCATAATGATGAGATGACGCTCTCTGTTATTGATGAAGATGGTAGAGAAAGAGGCAGCGAGTATTTTAACTATGGGGATGGAGAGATCCGTACCATCAGACCAATCATCCCCTCAATGTTTACCAAGGATATCGAGGTAATTCATCAGGATTGTCTTGGTTATATGATGGAACGGATGGGATGAATATATCCCTGAAGTTTCAGAACAAGCAGATGAATAGGATGCTGGCGTGGAAAGTTTAATTGTGTATGATAATGATTATCATTCGTCACAAAATTTAACTAATATGAATCCCTTGTTTACCGCCCGCACTTCTGTAGAACAAGTTGAGGAAGGTTTGTCACTCGCTCCCAAATTTGATGCCAATGGTTTGATTCCAGTAGTTACCACCGATGTAAACACTGGTAAAGTGCTAATGCACGCCTACATGAACGAAGAAGCCTTAGTTAAAACCATTGAAACGGGAGAGGCTCATTACTACAGTCGCAGTCGTCAGCAGTTATGGCATAAAGGTCAATCTAGTGGGCTGGTACAAAAAGTAGAGCAGTTAGCTATTGATGACGATCAAGATTGTTTGTGGATGCAGGTTAAAGTAGCTGGTTCTGGAGCTAGTTGTCACGTAGGTTATCGTTCTTGTTTTTATCGCAGTATTCCTACAGGGAAGAATGCTGTTGATTCCCAGCAACCAATTCAGTTAGTGTTTACGGAAAAGGAGAAAACCTTCGATCCTAAAGCAGTTTATGGTGATGCGCCCAATCCAACACAATTGTAAATTTCGTAGTTGCCTTAATTAAGGCAATTGATTGCGAAGATGACGCAAACAATTAATTGATGCGATACAATCACAACCAAATATTTCTACCGCAGTATCACTTTCTTCATCCGTAACATTTAATAAAGCATCTTCAGGGCGAGCTACTGGATCGATTTCTGGGATATTTTTCCGAACATCCTGCAATTGTTGAGCTTCAGCGCAAAAGTATCGAGCCACTTTGGGATGACGGACACAGGCTTTGAGGGATTCTTTTGATGTTGTTTGGTTAGGGCTAAAAGATTCTTTGGCTTCTGGTATTTGTATCTTAGTGGCTTCGACAGCATTACCAGATTTAGAAATTGCTATTAAAGAGACTATTGAAACAATAGCTTTACGGCTATTTGCCAATAAATAAGGGATTTTCATTATTAATGTACTTATGTATATGCAAGGAAATATTTGATTCTTTATTGCTATGATAATGATAATCGTTCTCAAGCAAAAAGTCGATCTATAAGAAACTTATATGTAGCTCTTTTGATTTCTCACAAACGGCTAGAGAATTTCAGAACGAGATAGGATGAGAATCATTATCAAATTATTCCGAGACGAACTAACTCAAAAATATGACTCGTCTAAACTTTAGTCTGTCCGATGCCTTGCCATCTATACCCAAAAGTGGAATGCCAGTAACGATAATTACTGGTTTCTTAGGTAGCGGAAAAACCACCTTACTCAATCAAATTTTACAAAACAAAGATAATCTAAAAATAGCCGTTTTAGTCAATGAATTTGGCGATATTAATATCGATGAGCAACTGCTAATATCGGTAGAGGAGGATATGGTAGAACTGGATAATGGTTGTATCTGCTGTACGATTAATGACAGCTTGGTCGATGCAGTCTATAAAGTTTTAGAACGAGAAGAGAAAGTAGATTATTTGGTAATTGAAACTACAGGAGTTGCTGACCCCTTGCCAATTATTTTGACTTTTCTCTCTACAGAATTAAAGTTTTTAACTCGCATTGATGCAGTGATTACGGTTGTGGATGCAGCAGCTTTTGATGCTAAACATTTTGAGAGCGATGCTGCTTTTAGTCAAATTAGATATGGCGACATGGTTATTCTCAATAAAATTGATTTAGCCAGTGAAGCAAAGATTGCCGAATTAGAAGCGTTTATTGGAGATATTAAGCCAGGATTTAGAATATTACATAGCGAATATGGCAAAGTATCTTTAGCCTTAATTTTAGACATTGGTTTAACTCAAGAAGACCGTTATCAAGATAAGGTTACTGAGTTTCGACGGGATAAATCTGCTTTTAATAATCATTTAGCCAATGATGGTTTTAGTTTCTTTTCTTTTGAGAGCGATCGCCCGTTTGAACTAAGAAAATTCACCCATTTTTTAACCGAACAATTACCAAATAATGTATTTCGTGCCAAAGGAATATTATGGTTTCAAGAAAGTCCCACGCGAAATATTTTCCAGCTTAGTGGACCACGTTACGATCTCCAATCTGATGATTGGACGGGTCAACCAAAAAATGAACTTGTATTCATCGGACGTAATTTAGACGAGTCTTTAATCAAACAGCAGCTTGACGAGTGTTTGGCAGAATTAGTAGTTAACAAGCAATTTCATTTGCCCAATTTACCTTTTTAATCACGATGGATTTATTTTCTCGAACTAAGTTAAAAGCAGACTCTGCACAAGTAAAACAAGTAAAAACTTGGATAACTGAAATTCTAAATCTAGACGAACAAGTTGCTATTTCTTTGAATCAATTAACCTGTAGAGAATCAGATTGTCCACCCATTGAAACAGTTATTCTCGTCATGGAAAAAGTTTCAAGGCAATATAAGGTTCATAAATCGATTGCTGAAATAGAAAAGTCAGATATTCATCAATTAAAAGCAAAATAGTAAGTTATCAAACTTTCAATCAAGATGAGCAAACACACTATATTTGTCTGTAAATCCTGTGACTTCTCTACCCAACAAAGAGATTATTTAGGACAAAGAGGCGGAAAACATTTACTAAATCAATTAAAAGAATTACAAGCAAACTGGCAATATCAAGATGAATTTATCATTCAAGAAGTTAGCTGTTTAAGTGCTTGTAATCGTCCCTGTGCCGTTGCTTTTGCTGCGCCCAATAAAGCTACTCTGATGTTCGGCGATCTTCCACCAATGAGTAGTCCTCCTTCTATATTGCGATTTGCCGAACAATACTTGTCTAGTAACGATGGACTAATTAAACGCCAAGACCGCCCTGAAGTTTTACAAAAAGGCATTTTAGCCCGTATCCCGCCTTTACCCCCTTTAAATGTAGTTACATAGATCGATGACTTTAAAAATCTACAACACCCAAACTCGTCGCCTTGAACCTTTTGTGACCC
>DAXETX010000081.1:0-4616 GCA_051155735.1 Xenococcaceae cyanobacterium | reverse complement strand
CAATTACACTACCAAACCCAGGAATAAACTTAACTAGTTCTCTTCCTACTGTTTGAGCCACAAACCCGCCAGCAAACGCACTAATCACTCCTCCTGCTTGAGAGGAAGTCAAATTTTGTCCGTACAGTTTGCCGATTAATCCTACCATCGAAACTTGTAACGCCGTCAAAACAGGCATCGTTGCAAAGGGTAAAGGAACAGCAGCTAAAGTAGCAGCAATCGAAGAAAAAGCAATTAGGTAGCGTCTGGCTGTATCTCGATACAAATTACCGATTTGTGCTGTCGCACTGTCATCTAGTAGTTGATGAATTGTATTGCTCTCTGCTTCAGGAAGTAATTCCGCTACAGCCTCAGTTAGAGCTTCTAAACCGTAAAATACTGGATGATAGCCATCTTCTTCAAGGGTAAAATCTACTAGTACCGCAGAATCACATAATTCCGCAAAATTATCTTTAATAGTAGTGTAAGCTCGATTTATCGTTTCATAATCAGGAGGATAAGTAGGATGATCCTCTACTTGAGGCGGATAAACTTCATGAAGACAGGTAACAGCTAATAGACAAGGCAGTTGAGGATACTTGTTGCGTAACTCAGTCGCAATGTTTTTTAAAGTATCAGTAGCAAAGTCATTGATTTTGATAGTAAGAATTAAAATACGGGCGCGTTTAGTTTCGCGCTCTAACTCTGATTCTAATTCCGCAATAATCTTGGCTGTCTCTTGATAAATATCGCCTAAGCCAACTGTGTCAGTAAAAATTAATAAGGGTAACTCTTCTGAAGGATAAGCATAACGCTCAGTATGTTGAGTGTGAGGGCGAAAGCCTTGTCCAACAATATCAGAAGCAACTCCCGTTAACCCCCTTACAATAGAACTTTTCCCTGATTGGGGTTTACCAATTAGCAGCGCTTCTGTTGTCGGTAATTGTTCTCGAACTTGAGCTAAAATTGCTTCAATCTGGCGATCGCTAACAGTAAACCACTTAGTGGTATTATAAGTAAGATTTTTGAGTGGCGATAGTTTGCCTAAACTCTCTGTCGTGCTTTGCCAAAATTTGACAAGAGGATTCTTTGCCATCTCTGCAAAAGATTGTTGGACTATATTATCAATCTTAACATCTGAGGGAGTTTGAGGGAGCTATAAGTCCCGCGCTGTATTCTTGAATCAGCGTCGGGACGGGGCGTATAAACGTCTGGGGAGACCCCAGACGACAGCCCCTCATCCATGGACTCCCTCAAGTATATCAAAAGGCTCGATGCCTTGCAGATATACAATCTACCATTTGCATTAAAAAGTGGTAGAATAAAATCATGATACTAAATTACCGCTACCGCATATACCCAGACGCACAGCAAATTGAACTACTCAACGAGTGGCTCGAAACTTGTCGCGTTTCTTATAACTATGCACTGCGAGAACTGAAAGATTGGATTGCTTCACGCAAATGTCCGATCAATCGGTGCAATTTGGAATCAGAATACATTATGGCTGCTGATTATCCGTTTCCTAGCTACCACCAGCAACAAAATAATCTACCCAAAGCGAAAAAGAAATTCCCCAGGCTGAAAGCAGTACCGTCTCAGGTGTTACAAACTAATATCAGACGGTTGCACGATAGTTGGGATTCATTTAGAGCTAGGGGTTACGGCTTCCCACGCTTCAAAAAGTATGGACAAATGAAGTCAATGTTGTTTCCTCAGTTCAAAACCAATCCACTTAGCGACTGGCAGATTCAACTTCCCAAGTTGGGTAAAGTACAAATTAATTTGCACAGACCGATACCCGAAGGTTTTGTAGTCAAACAAGTCAGAGTGGTCAAAAAAGCAGTTGGCTGGTTTGCGGTAGTAGCTATAGAATCGGATTTCGAGCTTCCCTTACCTACCCCTCACGGTCACGCCATTGGAGTTGATGTCGGGTTGCTCTCATACATAGCAACAAGCGATGGATATACCGAAGGACGACCTAAATTTTTCAAGACAGCCAACAGTCGGCTGAAAGTGCTACAAAAACGTCTGTCGAGAAAAATGAGGAACGACTCCGCGCCGAAGCAAGGCGTTTATGCCCGAATGGTTGCAAGGGAACGCGTTCCGATGAAACGAGGCAAGAATTATGAGAAAGCGAGAATCAAAGTAGCCAAACAACATAACCACATAGCCTTCAAACGCACTGATTATCAATTCAAACTTGCCCACAAACTATGCGATATGGCAGACACGATCTACATAGAGGATTGTGATTTTCGCATTATGGCAAAAGGAATATTAGGTAAACATACGATTGACGCTGCTTTTGGTAAGCAAAGAGATATATTAGAGTACGTGGCTCGAAAAAGAGATGTCTTTGTCGGGCGTGTCGACCATCGTGGAACGAGTCAGACTTGCTCTAATTGTCGCGCTGAAGTTAGAAAAGAACTATCTGATAGATACCATGTCTGTCATGAATGTGGTTATGGCACAAATGCCCCTGTAGATCGTGACATAGTAAGTGGTCAAGAGATCTGTAACAGGGGCGAGGAAACGTATCGCGGGACTCGCGAAAAGCAAGAAATTGGCTCTCAAGTCGTACTGTCGGGCAACTTTGTTGTAGATAAGTGGCGCAACTCAACTTCGGTTGTCAGGGGAGCAAGATCCATTAGCGATAATGGAAGCCCGCTCTCTATTGCGTAGCAATGAGAGTCGGGAGGAAGTCACTTTTTGTTTAGGGAATAATTTCCTCTTCCGTAAACTCATAAACATCAACTAAAACAGAGTAGTCGGCAGCTTCTCCTGTATTTCTCCACTCAGGAATATCTTGTTCTACAATGTGGACATCAGGATCGGAAATACTGAGTTGATAGGTAACATCAGTAAAGATCGCTTCACTGGTAGCAAAATTCCATTGCCCAGAGTCTCTAGTTTCTAATCCTCTAAGATATCTAGCTTGGTCATCTATTGGTATGTTAGATGGTCGCTCATTTTCTATATTGGTCTGACCGTTAACTAAATCAAAAGAAATTAAGCCAGTAATTAAAGAAAAAATAATCATGCAACCAATAGTAATTGGCGTTCTAGAATAACTATTCATGGCAGTTCTCCTGAAAATAAACTTAATACCACTCCCCAACTACACTACTAACGATTTATCTAAAACTCAGAAATTTAAGATCAGTCAAACTTACTTGCAGCTTTTTTCTCACTAATAAGTTTGTTAATTAACTCCCAAAGCGAAATAGGTAAGACAATGGGCCAAAACCAAGGGGCAAATAGTAAAATAATCCAAGAAAGAAGATGATTATTAGGAGTAGTCTTATCTTGAGTAAATAGCCATAACCACAAGAGAAAACAGATTAAAGAGATGATTATATATCCATAAATGATATTTTGATACATAGCCAAATAAAATATGAGTGGTGCGAAAAATTAGCTTAATAGCAAACTAGTAGGATTATTTTACAGAACTTTATATTTCTACTTAATTTCCGTTTTACTTAGTATTGCCACTATTTATAGCAGTTCTCATATTGATGAGGTACAGAGTTTTTGGTTTTGAGGCACGAGGTAGTGGGGTGGTGAGGGAAAAGAGATAGAAATATCATAATTCAATAGCTATTAGCTATTAGCCGTTAGCTTCAAGCTATTAGCTAACAGCTTAAAGCTAATAGCTTAAAAGATAAACTCCCCTACTTCCCTGCTTCACCAAAGGAGGCACTCAAGTGTATCTCATGAGTCCGAGAAACGCTATATTTATTTTCTCAGCACCACCAAAAATCACAATATACTACCTAATAAATTACCTATTGGGATAGGTAAGGCAGCTTAAATTCACGAAGTCAGAGTCAGCCCTGCATTTCTTGCACTACCTATTGCGGGTCGCCATTCGGCGCGCTTTCAGCGGGGAAAATATTTATTAATTCTATTTTTATGATTACACAATGTTTGCATCGGGTAATCATAGATAACACATTTCTTAAGAGAGTAATAGATTAAATTCAGGAAGCAATACCTGTTTTTTGTTCTATCTTCTCTGTTACTTGTTCTTTATTTTCTAAAAGTGTTAACTCTTCTGTGATAGAAGCAGCGAACCAACCTCGATATTTAGCTGCGGTAACTAAAACAAAGAGTAAATCTAAAGCTACCAAACCAGCAACAACGAAGACAGAATCGCCTGTACCAAAGCCATAACTGTGTAACCCTGTACCCAGAACAAAGTTAACTCCGTACCAAGCCATCAAAACTGCATTAAAAGCGACAACACTAGTAACCGCCATACCGAAGTCAGCCAACCAACCCACTAAACGACCGTGGAGAGGCACAACGTAACACATTAAAGCGATTAAAGCCCAGGTTTCTTTGGTATCCCAACCCCAAAAACGCCCCCAAGCATAGTGCGCCCAAATTCCACCAAGGATAATTCCTGTAGTGAGTAGTAACACTCCGACTTGCAATACTCCATAATTCCATTTAGAGAGGCTACGAATTCTGCTTTTAGCTTGGGGCGCAAAAAGATAGTGTCCGAGAATAATATGACCTAATCCTAAAGCGAGAGCAAAACTGGCGTAGCTAAGAGTAATGGTGGGAACGTGAATACTTAACCAAAAGTTATCTCTAAGTACTGGGACAAGGGGTTTAATGGTGGGGTC
>DAXETX010000080.1:0-5955 GCA_051155735.1 Xenococcaceae cyanobacterium | reverse complement strand
CCATTACCGTCAGGATCGAAGAATAAATTACCACTAGTATCATCGTAAATAAAGCGATCGCCACTGGCTGTCGCTGTTGTGCCAATGACCAACTGCGTGGCATCAATCATCTGATTAGCCACCAATCCGCCACCAAAACCAGCAGCAGAAAAAGCTAGAGTATCTTGACCTACTTCAAAATCAACAATGCGATCGCCAACTTCACTGATTTGATTGAAGTTAAACAAATCTTTCCCATTACCCCCTGTAAGGGTATCTGCACCCCAACCACCGTCAAGGGTGTCATCTCCATTGTTTCCTTGTAAAACATCATCACCAGCCTCACCGAATAAGAAGTCTTCTTGAAAACCACCGAGAAGTGTGTCATTACCCTGTCCTCCTTCTAGGGTGACTTGAATGATCCTCGTGCTAGAAGCATCTAACAGATTATTGCTTAAACCACCAATTAACCTAGCTTCTTCGATACTTGCTAATTGATCGATGCCCCAGCCAGTAACAATAAGTTGATTATTTTTGAGGCTAAAGTTAGCATCTGCGGATTCAATCAGGCGATCAGTATCATTACCACCTAAGATAGTATCGTTACCAGAACCACCAATTAAGGTATCGTTACCACTGCCTCCGATTAAGCAGTCATTCCCATTTCTGCCTGCTAAATAATCGGATTGATTCAGTCCTTTTAAAGTATCGTCATTTGCACCCCCGATGAGAGTGTCATCGCCTGCTGCACCTTCAAGCAGAACTTTGATCGTGGTAACCTCAGCAGCATCTAAAAGGTTATTGCCAGCACCCCCAACTAACCGCGCCAATTCAAAGTCACTAATGGTATCCGTACCTCTAGCGATTAATTGAGTGTCACTCAGCAGCAAATCGGAGTTATTGATTTCTAACAGACGGTCAGTTCCAGCACCCCCACTAAGCGTATCATCACCATTGCCACCCCGAAGGGTATCATCACCATTTCCGCCATCGAGAAGATCGAACCCTCCTTCACCAAAAAGATGATCGTTACCTTCACCACCGCTCAAAGTGTCGTTCCCTTCACCCCCATTAATTAGATCGTTACCGTCTCCTGCATCGAGAAGGTCTTTGCCGTTATTACCATTGAGGGTATCATTGCCAGCATCTCCTAAGAGCGAATCATCATCTGCTCCCCCAGAGAGAAAGTCAGCATCATCTCCACCTGTAAGGGAATCATTGCCTGTATCTCCTGAGAGGGTATCTGCTTCTGTCCCACCATCCAGCCAGTCATCACCACTACCTCCACTGAGAGAGTCATTACCAGCTTCTCCGATCAGGCGATCGCTCGATGCTCCACCATTGAGGGTATCATCATCATTCCCTCCCTTGAGGGTATCAACACCATTATTGCCATTGAGTGAGTCTGAGCGATCGCCTCCAGCCAAAAAATCATTATTGTCTCCCCCATTAAGGGTATCTTGACCTGCACCACCAATGAGGGTATCGTTACCATTGCCCCCAATCAAACTATCATCCCCCGCTCCGCCTTCTAAGCTATCATCGTTATTCTTACCGTCTAAAGTATCGTTAGCTTCTAAGCCGATTATTTGGTCTTTTGCTGCTGTGCCTAACAGTAGATTGGCTGTAGCATCACCAATGATGATATTAGGAAAGGCTTCGACCAGCTTGAGGATCTGGTTGACTTCTACATTATTTAAAGTAGTAGTTGCGCCAGAAGTCCATTGCACCTCAATTTGACTGATGGTTGAATTTTGACCCAAACCAAAGTGGAGGCGAGAGGTATTTTGGGCAAAGACATGAAGCCCACCATTTTGTTCTCGCACTTGAGTCACTCCATCAGGGGTAGTAACGAGAACTCTAGCCCCGATGGCATCGCGGTTTGATTGGATTCCCTGGAGATCGATCTCCAGCCATTTATTGGTATTGCCGTTGCTTCCTGCTGTATTACGGAAGAGTTGCGCAGGAGAGCCTAAATAAGTTTTACGGGGGGATTTAGCGGTAGTAGAACCAGCAAAAATATCTAAAAATCCATCATTATCGTAATCGGCAACAGCCAGTCTTTGTCCGACTTCAAAGTCTAGACGATGTGGTCCTACCTCACTACTTAAAGCCCCGCCAGCTAATGTTACTTTGGTAAAGTTACCATTGCCATCATTTTCGTAGAGAATATTAGCTTGATTAAAACTAGGATAGGCATTGGCGATATAGATATCTAAATCCATATCATTGTCAAAATCTCCTGCAACCGCTGATTGAGCTAAAGTCGGATCGCCAAGACCTGCTTGATTAGTGCGGTTTTGATAAGTACCAGAGTTAGGATTATAAACTAAAAATTGATCGGGGAGAGCCAAGCTATTAGGATCGGCAGTAGTAAAATTAATTTCGTTTAACTCAGTAATCGCTCGATCGGACTCGACAGCAATGCGGACAATTTCATTAGTCGGGGAAGCAACTCGTACTTCCCAAGTTTGAGTGTCAGGGTTATAGCCGACGTAAATGCCTCTAGTAGAGCGATCGCTTTTAAGTCCCACAACCGTAGTATCATTAGGATCGAGTTGAAAAGCAGCACTACTATGATTGTGTCCTGAATGGGATTCGCCACACAAAAGACAAGCATCACTACCAGAAGTTAAATTTGGATCGTAACCAGAACCGAAAATTGCTGCTAACTCAGCCTGTGTCGGATTTCTACCACTTGCACCAATAAAGATATTTGTCCTATCGAAGCCAACAAAATTGGCATCTCGACCATTGAAATCAAAAGAGTCAAAAGCAAATACCCCTTGAGTTTTAAAACTAATGCCAATCTCTCCGCCAGTTTGCAATACTAAATCCGCAGAAACAATCGTCTCACTACCCTGAAAAATGCTAGGTTCTGGCGTAAAAATGCGCGATCTGGTTAAAAAGATATCATTGTAACCATCGTTGTTAAAATCAGCCAAAATTGAATCTCTAGCGGCACTGTGATCGGCAAAATCAAAAGTAGGCTCGGCTGGTGCATCACTAATTTGAGGAATAGTACTAGTAACATCAACAAAAGTAGCACCAGAAGCAAAATCATAGACTCCTAAAGGCCAAGTGTAAGTACCCTGAATCACCAAATCTAATTTGCCATCTCCTGTTAAATCCGCTAGTTGGGCATAGCGAGAAGATTCATCGACTTCTAAACCAACAGCAGCAGTACGGTCAATAAATGTCCCATTAGCTTGCTGTTCAAAATAAGCCGTGTAGCCTTGGTCATCATCTCTTAAAGCCGTAACAATTACGACATCAAGTAATCCATCGTTATTACCATCAAACCAGACCGAAGAGCGACTACGGGCGATCGCATTTTCTAGTCCTCTTAAATCCGCTTCATTGACTAAATTACCGTTGTCGTTAACAAAAAATTTATTTGCCAGTAGCGCTAAATTAACCCCACTCGTATCTCCTAGTTTGCCACCACCAGTAGCCAAAACATCTTGGTCGCCATCATTGTCAAAATCAACCCAAGTTGTACCATGAACATCTCCGCCAGCACCTTGTCGCCAATCTGAGGTAAATAGATTCGTAAAAGTGCCATCTCCCTGATTGAGATATAAATAGGGATATTTGCCATCAGGATATTGGGATGATTTTCCGTTATAGCCATGTCCACTAATCCACAAATCTAAAAAACCGTCGTTGTTGTAGTCTATCCAAGCAACACTAAAAGCTTCGTTACCTTTTTGTCTTGACCAATCAATACCTACACTAGTCGCTACTTCTTGAAAAGAATTAGAATTCATTTTTTAAATAACTATTAAATAATAAATTGTGGGGAATAATTAGCGATACTTCTTACTCAAAAAAGCAGCAAGCATCACTGACTTTGTTAATTTTAGATATTAAACTAAAAATTGCTATTTTCTCAGTATTATTATGTATATAATGCCACTAACTTGTAATAATTATTTCAAAGATTCGATAAAGTTCCTGTATTTTTTTGGTAAAAATCCAGAAGCAGACAAAGTAGGTTTGACCAGAAAAAATAACCGACTATTATAACTCTTCTATAGTAATTATCAAAAGTTTTTGTCTAAGTCAAATAAAGAATATACTTTTTTTAGTTGACTGGCATTACCATAACTTTACTGCCTTGAGCAATCAACTTTGTCCCCCCAGGAACTACCGCTAATCCAGTAGTTTGTGATAAATTAATCAAATTACCAGAACTGTGACTTCCTCCAGCCAAACAGAATTCATATTCTCCATTAACTACTTTAAGTTGTCCCCAAAGATAAGTTTCTCTTTTACCACCAGAACGTAATTCGTGGTTGCTAGTAGCCTGGATAAAAATAGGAGCAAAATTACTTTTTAATCCTGATAATTTTTTGAGCGCAGGTTGGACAAAACGCCAACAAGTTACCAATGCCGAAACAGGATTTCCTGGAATCCCAAAATATAAACAGTTGTTAGCAAAACTTGCCACTGTCAGTGGTTTTCCTGGCTTCACTGCCACACTACGAATTAAAATTTCTCCCCCCAATTCTGCTAATATACGGTCTATATAGTCATAATCTCCCACAGAAACTCCACCAGTTGATAAGACCAGATCTGCTTGCTGAATAGCTTGAGCAATTTCAGCTTTTAAAATATCAGGTTGATCGCCAATAATTTCCCAACATAAGGGAATTCCGCCATTATTACGCACAAAACTTGCTAAAGCATACTGGTTAGAATCAACGATTTGTCCTGGTTTTAAAGGTGTAGTAGGAGCAACTAGCTCATTTCCCGTTGATAAGATGGCAATTCGGGGACGGCGAAATACTGGTATTTGGATACATTGCGCTGTTGCTAAAACGGCTATGTCTGAAGCACTTAGAACAATGCCATCAGATAGCATCGGATTTCCTGCTTGATAAAAAGAGCCTCGGTGTCTGACAAATTCTTGGTATTGGGGAGCAGCAAGAATACTTACTAAATTAGCTTTTCGTTGCGTATTTTCTTGCATTACGATAGTATCTGCGCCTTGGGGTAACATTCCGCCAGTAAAGATCCGTGCAGCTTGTCCTGATTGAATCGTAATCTGTGGTTGATAACCTGCGGAAATTTCCGCTACAACTTCTAAAGTAACTGATTTTTCTGCTGTACAATCTCTAACATCTTCATACCGAACTGCATAACCATCCATTGCAGAATTGTCCCAATAAGGAAAATCTAAATTGCTAGCGATCGCAGTAGCTAAAATTCGTCCGTCGGCATTTTCTAAATCAACGGTTTCTAGATCTGCTTCTGGGTTTAGCGGTCGAACGGAGTTTAAAATAATCGCTTCGGCTTCTGAGACTGATAACATTGCAGGAATTTTATTTGGCAAAAAAACTATGTTATACTTATATACCGAATATGGCGAGCGTAGCCAAGTGGTTAAGGCAGTGGATTGTGGTTCCACCACTCGCGGGTTCGAGTCCCGACGTTCGCCCTGAATAATTAATTGAGCTACGGCGGGACTTTCACCGCAAATTGTGTCATCACAACCCACTGAAAA
This sequence comes from Xenococcaceae cyanobacterium, assembly GCA_051155735.1. Lineage (GTDB taxonomy): Bacteria > Cyanobacteriota > Cyanobacteriia > Cyanobacteriales > Xenococcaceae > JASJCP01. Next base: position 467 of record DAXETX010000080.1, on the reverse strand, counting down.
TTAATACTTACACCCACTTACCCATTATTCCCACATACCTAAATGAGTAGTAAACGGGTAATATAAGTGATTCATTAACTCTTTAGACAAACGTAAAATAACTGTAAACTGAGCGAAATTTGAGCGACGCATTATATAGCATCTAGTCAAATACGTCAAAACCGTGATTGGATATCCCAGGGCAAAATAGATTTATTGAGTAAGAAAGAGCGATCGCTTTTATGAGTATCTCTAGATCAGACTCCTTGGTATCTAAGAATTTATCCGACCTATCCGACCTGTTGATTAAGTGTTGAGGTCGGATTTTTACAGGTAGCTAGATTTTCGATAAAATATGATTCAGTAAAATCAGGTATTGAGTAATGGGAAAAAAAGCCAAGCTCAAAAAAATTCGTCGTGAATTAAAAGCGACACTGGGAGAAAACTCGCAAGGTAATCCTCATAACTTTGTTAAACAGATTGAACAG
>DAXETX010000079.1:0-4274 GCA_051155735.1 Xenococcaceae cyanobacterium | reverse complement strand
ATAGCTAAATCCTTAATATATCTGGGTTTCAGGCGAATTTACCTCTTCGAGGTAAATTCGCCGTCTGGCAAGGCTTTCACCCCTTTTTGATCGGTAAAAATTGTCAAAGTCCCGTTATTCAGTTAGATAATGGGCGAGGGCATCTGGGTTTAGACTTATCTGTAGCTGGAGTTTAGGAAATTGGTATTAGACTCATACAGTAAAGCTAGCGATCGAGGTTGGCAATGATTTCTTGAATGGTTGGTTTGAGAACGGTTCACGAGTAACTCGTTAAGAGTAACGAGTAATGAGTAATACCTCCAGCTTTAGCCACGAGGATTCGACAATGGAATTATATTTTTTTAGATTTTCCTCATGAATGAGGAGGCTTTATACCGACTTCGGGCTTTCACTCATTACTTATTACTTATTACTCATTACTTCAGCCCGAAGGGCGCGGTAAGTCATTATTTGCAGTGTTCCACAAAATCTTGAGATTAATACCAAAATAGTGATGAATCATTTTGTCCCGCATTTTGGCAATTTCCCGCCAAGGAACATTAGGGTATTGTGCTGTAATTTGAGAGGGAATTTGTTTTGATGCTTCGCCAATAATTTCTATGGCTCGACTGACAGCAAAGATTGTCTTCCTATCCTGGGCAAAACTATCGTAATCTAATTCTTTGATAAAGTCCTCAGTAGCATTTATCGCTTCGAGAATGTCTTCTAGATAATCGCGAATACTGCGACTCATAGATAAATTACTTCTTTGAGTATATTTGCCCCAATATGTGGTTTTAAGCCATCTTTGGTAACAAGATCGACCCGTTTTCCCAGAGTTTCGCTAAGTTTGTTTTCTAGTTGGCAGTAAGTAATTAGACCAAAATTAATATCAGGCTCAAACTCTATCAAAATATCTATATCGCTGTCTTCCGTTGCTTCTTCTCTGACATAAGAGCCAAATAACCCCAATTGTTTTATCTGATATTGAGTTTTTATCTTAGGCAGAAGTTTTCGTAAAGTTTTTAGTATTTCTTCTGAGGTCAAAGATTGAGTATTGCTAGACATATCTTTTTTCTGAGTGTTTTGGAAAGTTATCGCTAATAGTTTTCTTCATTATCTTCAGGTAACAAGGATCTTTGGGCAGAATACCTGACAAAAAGTATCTGCACTGTCTCTTCGGTTACGGTAAAAAGTATTAATAGACCTGACCTCTTGTAAAAGTAAATTCATCATGAATTTTATCTGCTATAGGCTGTGTAAAGGGTGCGAATAATATCAAATTAAAACATTTATGCAAGAGGTCTAATCTTAGGTTGGGTAACTCAAGACTCGAACTACAGTTCCATCTGTCGGCAAGTCAGAGGGTTTAATGGCAATACTGTTGGTATTGAGTCGTTTGATTTCCATGTCTGTGGCTAAAGCCAAAAACTCATCTACTACTACCAGGTCACAGGCTGCTTTGTCTGCTGCATCGGTAAGATACTGTGTCGGAATTACTACACGGGGGTTTAAGACATCAATTGCCTGTTTAGCTTCTTGAGGGTTATAAGATTTTACCCCACCACCTACAGGAATTAATAAAACATCAGGGCTACCCATTAAGATTTTTTCTTCAATACTAATAGGGGCTGCTGCGCCTCCTAAATGTAGAATTCTAACTCCTCCTTGATTCCAACTCCAGGCGATATTTCTGCCGAAGCGTCTTCCGCCTTCACGATCGTGGGGAGTGCTGATCCCTTGAAATTGAATACTATTAATTTCGTAGTCTCCAGGTTGAGTCAGAATCCTCGGATCGCCTGTGACATCTTCTACTGCACCTTCATCGAGTAAGAAGCTACTGATTAAAACTAAATCTGCTGCTACATCAGGAACGGGGTAGTTAGCGGTACAACCTAGAGGGCGAAAAGGATTAACCAGAACTTTAAAGCCGTTACCTGAAAATAAAAAGCACGTGTGTCCTAAATAAGTAATGGTTACTGAATCACTAGCAGTCTGTGCCAGGATAGGACTGATTTTGCTAAGACTAATTACGCTGATCAGGCTGATTCCACCGTAACGTATTAATTGTCGCCGTTTCATACTTTGCTTGTTTGCTTCACTACCAGAGAATCTAAAAAATTACGCAGTAGTTGTTTACCCGAATTAGTTAAGATACTCTCTGGATGAAATTGGACTCCTTGAATATGGGGATAGTTCCGATGACTTACGCCCATAATCGTACCATCGTCTGTCCAAGCTGTAACTTCTAAGACATCAGGAAATTCCTTGCGGTCGATTACTAGACTGTGATAGCGAGTAGCAGTGAAGGGAGACTCGATATCTTTGAATACTCCTGTGTTGTTGTGATGAACTAAAGAAGTTTTGCCGTGCATTAATACTGGCGCAGGGACAATTTTTCCCCCGAAGACTTGTCCGATACTCTGATGACCTAAGCAAACTCCTAAAATGGGAGTGCGATCGCCCAATTGAGCAATTAATTCTAAAGAGATACCTGCGTCTTCAGGACGACCTGGACCTGGAGAAATGACAATACCATCGGGTTGTAGTTTTCTAATTGTCTCTAGGTCGATTTTGTCGTTGCGATAAACTTGGATTTCTTGGGCTATCGGAAATTGTTGCCCTAATTCGCCTAAATATTGGACTAAGTTATAAGTAAAACTATCGTAGTTATCAATAACGATAATCAAGTTTTAGCTCCTTTCTCAGATTGAAAAGATCAGTTGTAGTAAAGGTGGTAGTAAAATCCAGGCTGCTACGAAGACTGCTGCGATCGCTGCGATTAAAACTGCGCCAGCAGCGCAATCTTTGGCGATTTTTGCTAGTTCGTGGTAAGTTTGCTTGACCGTAAGATCTACTACTGATTCAATTGCGGTATTCAACAACTCTAAGACCATTACTATAGCGCAAGTTAGGGTAATTACTGCCATTTCTACGGCACTAACTCGTAAAAAAAGACCCAAGCTAACAGCCAGAGTCCCAATGATTGTATGAATCCGAAAGTTTCTCTGGGTGGTAAAAGCGTAGCGTACTCCTGCCCATGCATATTTAAAACTTAAGAATAAGTTGGGTGCAACTTGCCAAGCCAACTCTCGCAAACTGGGTTTTTGGGGACTCGAACCCGCTACTAAATTTCCAGCGATCGCAGAATCATTATTGAACCAGGAGATACTTGTTAATTTGCTGTTGGAAGATTCAGTCATAGTATTTAAAAAAAGTTTTGTGAGCCATTACCATAGATACTGTTTGACCAACGGTCAGAGATTACTCCGTCGTAAGACGACGGAGTAATCTCTGACTTAGCCATCATAATCCACATTTAAGAGATGATATGTTCAAGGAAAACAGCATCAGCAGTAAATTTAATCGGGAATTGCGATAATTTTCAGTAATTCTGCTTGCTTTGTCAACATTTTTTCTAAACTAGACTCATCAGGATGATCCCATCCTAAAAGATGGAGTAACCCGTGAGTGGCTAACCACGCTAGTTCCTGGGTTAATGAGTGTTGGTGTTCCTTGGCTTGTCTATCAGCTGTCTCCAGAGAAATAATAATATCTCCTAAATATAAAGGTTCGTTTAACGCTATTGATTCCGTCTGAGGGAGGATTTTAGACTCTAAGGCAGCGAAAGCTAAAACGTCTGTGGGTTGGTCTTTCTGCCGATATTGAGCGTTAAAACCTTGAATTTCGCGATCGCTACTTAAGCGCATGGTTAGTTCATAATTGTTTCCTGGGGGAACATTAGGATATAGTGCTTCTAGCCAAACTTGAAACCAGTCAGACCAAGGAATCAAGTTTAGCGACGCTGTACTTATACTAGAACTAGCTGCTAAAAATAGGTGATAAGTATTTTCGATATAAGCTGTTACTTGAATCACGGTTTGGTTAGATAAGATAAACCAATTAATAACCCTAATAAACCGAGGGTTGTCAAAAAGAAATGTCTTAAAGATTTCCCGCCTTTTCGTACCATATTACGCATTGCTAGTTTGACATAGCTATCTTTGGGTTTTGCGGTTTCTGGTGCTTCAGTAGTTGTTGGCTCTTGAGTTTCGGAAGTAAGATCGCTCATTATATTTACAAATCGTAATGATTATGGGTATATATTATAGTTGTTTTTTTAATTCTTTCTGACTAGAATATTTGTTATTTGGAACGAATATACTGCTGTTTTTTAGCAGCTTTGGTGGCTATAATTTCTCGAAAAGCCTTGGCTAATAATTGTCTGATCAGCAACAAGATAAAACTGGGATTATTAATTAAGTATCTTTGCCAAAGTCTTTTGGGTTCTTGAG
>DAXETX010000078.1:0-4134 GCA_051155735.1 Xenococcaceae cyanobacterium | reverse complement strand
AAACAAAAATTAGATTTCGTCGATCTTTCTACTACTGCCGTTATTGTCTTAGAAGACTCCCAATGGCAAGGAGGAGTATTAGGTTTAGTCGCAGGACAAATTGCTCAAGAATATGGTCGTCCTACTATCTTACTCAGTAGTAGCGAAACTGAATCAGGTTTAGTCTTAGCTAGAGGTTCGGCGCGATCGGTTAATCAGATTGATTTATATCAATTGGTCAAATCCCAAGCCCATTTATTACATCGTTTTGGCGGACACCCTTTTGCAGCGGGTTTGAGTCTAGCGTTAGAGAATTTGCCTTTATTTACCGCAGGAATTAATCAGCAATTAAAACAACAAGCGGATAGTTTAAATTTAACCAGTACTATTACCGCTGATATCGCAGTTAAAGTAGCTGAACTAGGACAAAATTTATTTCGCGAGTTAAATTTACTCGAACCTTGTGGTATGGGTAATCCTGTACCTAAATTATTAATCAGAAATTGTTATTTTAAAAATGTTTGGCATACTAACATCAAAGATAAAAAAGGAAATAAAATTCAATATATCAAAACAACTTTTAACATCTTAGATGATTCAGTAACCAAAGGCTTTCCTGGAGTCTGGTGGGGACATTACAAAGATGAAATACCCCTCGATACTCAATGTGATGTCATTGCGGAATTAGATTTTAACTCTTATGAAGGACAGTATGAAATACGGTTAATTGCTGTAAGAGAAAGTGCCGAAAACTTTGCTTTATCTGCTTTAGAACCTCAAACCGAAATCATTATCGATTGGCGTCAAGAAGCCAAAGCAATTAATCAGATTAAAATCAATAATCTGTCAGCGATTGTGTTAGATAGATGCCCTTTAAGTTGGAACGAATTACAAGCTAAATACCGAGAAGCGATCGCTAATCAGCAAAAACTTATCTTGGCTTATCAACCTCCTGAACTTATCGAACCTAAAAATATTTGGCGACAATTTATTGGTATTGCCAAGTATCTTAGTAGGACAAAAAAAACTGTTACTAAAGAACAAATAAAACATAAACTAAATATCAGCGATCGCATTTTTGATTTGGGCTTACAAGCTTTGACTAAAATCGGTTTTATTGGGAGTAAACAAGGAGAATATTATCAATTTAGTTGGGAACAAGCTGTTATTGATAGTAATAGTAATCAAGCGATTAATATTTTATTAGATGGGATTGCCGAGGAACAATTTCAACAACAATATTTTGCTAAAATTTCAATTAATATAATTAATAGTTTCTGCCAATCTAGTAATTTTCTAGTTAATTCTTAAAAATTAATCATGAAAAACGGATACTTATTAGCGATCGCCTTACTAGAAATTATTCTAATTGACAATTACCTTCTAGAATCCGCATGATAGCAGCGGAATGACCTGCCCAAAGTGGAGTATTAATGTCGGCAATTCTCAATCCTTTTGCTGTCCAGTGATTGCTATTATTTAATAATGAATAAACCCCCTGAGCTTCATAAAAAATAGGATTCTCTTGAGGCTTGTTTAAAACAGGCACAATTTTCCCTGACTGGTCTTTTTGGAAAGACTGCTTGATAAATTCGATTAATTTCAAATAATTAGTTCGACTTACACCGACACACTCAATTTCCTGGTATTGAGGAAAACTAGGATAGCGTTGCACTCTTAACACAGCTTGATTGGGAGTAAAAAATGCGTTCAAACCTTGAAAAATAAAGCGATCGAGTCTTGTCGGTGGATTAATATACCAAGTACGTTCTCCCCAACCAAACCCTAGATAGTCGTCCGAGAAAGCATTTATCCCTTCATTATTTATACTCAAGTAGTTAGACCAATCGAAAATAGCATTTTGGGCTGAAATTAGAATATCGGAATGATATCCCCAGTTAACTACACAAACTCGATACTGACAGCTGGCTTGAGTCTCATTGTGCCATTTTCTCGGAATAAATAAACCAATCAATGGTAACAACAATATTAATAAGCAGATATGCCAAAGATAATAAACTATTCTTTGAGGTTTGATCGCTATAAGGTAACTGGTAAACTTGGACACGATCCTGTTCTTCATAGATTGATCCTATAATCCGATTTCCAAAGCACACTTGTAAAAAGCAGTGATTGGTGATTGAGGGGAAACAAGAATCAAATCCAGAATAAAAAGAGTGCGAAAAACCCTCAAAACCACCAACTCAATAATGACTACCAGATTTACGATGTTGAATCGCAGTAATTCCATTATTTTCTAGTACCTCACCGCAATCTATCGTGGCATAAATTAAATTGCGATCGCGCTGCACTTTGATTTCACCAAGATTCCCTACTTCTTGATGGGGCGAGCAAATTTGGACAGTACATTCTAGGTAAGCTAAAGCCTCTTCAATAATTAAGCAGCCATTACTAGCAATTCTAGTCGTGACATGCTCAAAAGAGTTACTACTTTGAGCAGAAAAGTTTTTTCTGACACTACGTCCTTCATTAAGAATATTTAAGACAAATTTAGCTCCTGGCTTACTGATTAAATCCGCATTTTGTTCTTTAGCAATTGCTATCATAATTCCAGGAGGATTAAAAGTAGCTTGAGATACCCAAGAAGTCAGCACACCACGATGAACATTATTGTTACAAGTAGTAAGAACGCAGATCGAACCGACAATTCTGCCCACTGCTTGGGCAGTGCGATCAATTTGAGTTTCGGTAATTCCTTGACGGGGAGTACGCAGTTTTTTCGCTTTTTTTAGCTTTTGAGTAAATTCTCTTCCTGCTTGTTCGCAGGCTTCTAGAATACTAGAAGTAGGGCTAAAGCGCACGCGAATCGGTTCAAACCCGAAGTTATAATGAGCATCTTTGAGTTTGGTTTCTAACACATCGATCGCCTCACCACTCCAGCCATAAGAACCAAACACCCCTGCTAATTTAGTTTTGGCTGCATTAGCTAAGACAATTCCTAATGCGGTTTGAATTTGAGTTGGTGCATGACCACCTAATGTAGGCGAACCAATAATAAAGCCATCACAAGCTTGAATTGCTGTGGTAATGTCTGCGGTTGATGCTAGTTCGCAGTTAATCGATTCTACTGCTACTCCAGATTGAATCAAGCCTTGGGCGATCGCGTTAGCGATAATTGCGGTATTACCATATGCCGAAGCGTAAAGTAGAACTACCTTAAATTCTTGGCTAGTTTGTTGTTGACACCAAGAACGATAATCGTAGCTAAAACGACTGAGGCTGTATTTAATCAATGAACCGTGAGCAGGAGCATAAATTTTACTAGGAAAAGCCGTAAATTTCTCTAAAGCTGTTTCTAACTGTTTGGTTTGGCTGGCATGAAGACAATCAAAATAGAAACGGCGATCGCGATCTAATTGTTTCCACTTATCATCAAAGATCGGTTCATCGCACAAGTGCGCGCCAAAGAATTTATCAGTATAAAGAATTTTGCTTTGGGGATCGTAGGTACACAAGCCATCTACCCAACGGGGAGTCGGAACGCTAATAAATTGTAATTGATGTCCTTGTCCTAAGTCTAAAGTGTCGTTGTCTCTGACTACTTGGATTTTTTCTCGCCATTCAGGAAAAATCAAGGCTGCTTCTAAAGCGTTAACGGCGGGTTTGGCACAAATGATTTTAGCTTGGGGCGCTTTTCCGACTAAAACTTTTACGGTTGCTAGGCGATTAGGATTGACGTGCTGTAAGATGATGTAGTCTAATTTTGGTAAATCTAGATGCTGTTCTAACGTCTCTAGATAAATTTTGGTAAAAGATTGTCCTGGCGGATCGATTACGGCTATTTTATCGGCTTGAATTAAATAAGAATTAGAAGTTGTCCCTTTTTGACGCGAATATTCTACTTCAAATTTTAATCTTTCCCAAGTACGCGATCGCAATACCTGAGTATTCGTCCCAATTTCGGCTACTTGAACGTCTCTTTGTTTCGCTGTTGGCTCAATAGTTGTTTGTACCATGATTGTTAGTGGTTAGTGGTTAGTTGTTGGTTGTTAGTCACTATTAATTACTCATTAATTATTGGTGACAAGTTAAGGGTGTGTGTTATTTGTCAACTGGTTTATAGCTATTAGCTATTAGGTGTTAGCTGTTAGCTTTTAGAGATTTTCAAGTTAACCCTCTTTTTTAAAGCGATCG
>DAXETX010000077.1:0-16515 GCA_051155735.1 Xenococcaceae cyanobacterium | reverse complement strand
AATTATCCTCAACTTAAACAAGAATTAACGATTCGATATCAGAAATTAATGGGAGGAAATATTTTAAATTAGATGCTTTTTTTAGTCATTTCACTGATTTTATTATTAGGAAATTGGATTTTATCTTCAATTTTAGTTTTTATCCCGATCCAAATTGTTAATTATTTGGGTTCTGTAAGTTGGACTGTTTTTTTGTTGATAGTTTTAGGATTTCTGGGCTGGTGTTTTGGCGATAATACGATCTCTCATGATGAATAAAATTGATTAACAGTAATTTTTGCTAAACTACGGCGGTTTGCAGATCGATCTGAGAAGATGAATGTCCACAGATGAACGCCGATGAACGCAGATAAGTTAATTGTTTGTGCTAAAGGTTTAATTGATCGATGTATTTGATAGTTAGGCAAAGTGCTGTATATTTGACTAATATTACTTTAGATCGACAATCAAGATTTTATGACAACTTCAGCAACCGAATCAATTAAAAAACCTACATGGAAAATTCAACTTTTATATGATGGTGAATGTCCTTTATGTGTGAGAGAAGTTAACTTTTTACTTAAGAAAGATGCAGGGCGAGGTATTATTAAATTTGTTGATATTGCCGATCGCAACTACAAAGCAGCAGATCATAATGGTATTGATTATGCTACAGCTATGGGTCGTATTCATGCCATAACTGCTGAAGGTGAAACTATCACTAATGTTGAGGTTTTTAGAAGAGTTTATGAAGCTCTAGGAATGGGTTGGGTTTATGGGATTACTAAACTACCAATTTTAGGTGCGATCGCCGATATTTTATATAATATTTGGGCAAAATGGCGGTTTAAACTGACAGGAAGATCAGAACTATCAGAAATTGTTGCGAGTAAAAATAATTCTCATAATTTAGCAGTAAATTCCGCAAGATGTCGCTTAAATCAAGATGAATAGCTAATAACAATTCTCTATAACAATAATAACCAATCTTCCAATCCCTTACTTTAGGATTTTTCTAACTCTGGTAATTTTAATAATACTCCTGCAAACAGCCAATAATAAATAGCTACTGGATCGACTAACAACGGATAGTAATAAGTGTTGTAACTAATCAATAAAATAAAAATCCATAAGCAAATTCCTAATCGTTTTAAAGATTTATTTTCTAAAAGACGATATTTTTTGAAAGTAACAATATTAGTAATAGTCAGTAGCATCAAAAATGCTAAAGTTCCGAGCCAACCTATTTGATATAGTAGTTTAGGATAAAAAGTCTCAATTAGTTTAATCTCGCCCCATCTACGCGCAGCACTAGTTGCTTTACCCAAACCCGAACCTAACATTTCGATACCAGTATTATTAATCCAACTAAATTGTCTAATAATAAATTCTTGGGGTGCTGTATATTGCCAGCGGGCGATTATATCATCTAAGGCTGAACCAAAAATACCAAAATTATTAGCAATTAAAAATAATAATAAAATTACCCAAAAGAGTTTAAAAGAAAGTCGTTTTTTATTTGATTCTGTAACTACAATTAAAATTAGAAAAATAATTGGCACTAACAAAGTTGCGGTAGTTTGACCAGAAATAATGGCAGCAACGAGAACTAATCCTACAGTAATTAAGCTAATAGTACGCCACAAGCGAGACGATTCACTTAAATATGTTCCCATAGCTAAAAAACTACCAGCAATTAAAAACCATGCCCATTGCCAAGGTGCGACAAAAGTTCCTGGTAAACTAATCAGTTTTTGTTGGGGATTATATAATAAAGAACCACCGACAAAACATCTAGCTTGTAAGGTAACTCTCGTATTAGCTGGGGGTACTAAATCGCTATTTCCTAAGCAAATTCCTGTGACTAAAAACCAATATTGAACTATACACAAAATACAGCAAATCAAAATTAATATTAGATGCAATCGCAAAATAAAAGATAAGTCTAGGCGATCGCGTACTAAATAGTAACCACAAATTAAAAAAGGAATATATCCGACAAGAACTTTCAAGCCAATTATGCCCATTAAAAATGATTTATCAGTACCAGGATTAGCTAGTTGTTGGGGCAGGTTAACTAAAAATAAAGTTAACAAACACACTAATAATAAAATTAATCCTGCTAAAAGAATACTCTTGGCTGTACCGCGTAATTTTTTTAAATAAGAACTACCAATAACAATGGCAATTAAAGCAGGAAAATAAAAAACATCTTTAACTAAATGAATTAAAACATAGGTGTTAGTAAAAGTTATATATGCGCCAGATGCTTGATAAACCGAATTAAGTGAATAGCCAATTGTGCCAGCAAAAGGGAGATAAACTAAAAATAACCATAATGCTTGACGAGGATATCTATAGCAAAGAGCCACCACAATTGTGGTTAATCCTGCCATTATGCCCCATTGCATTCCTTGTAAAATAACGAGTAAAGTTGTAATACAAAAAGCAATGGCAACAGTAAAAGCAATGAACCTTTCTTGATTCGTTAGATTCATAATTTAAGTTGTGATTGATTGATTTATCGATCGGCTAATATGTAGTTTGGTCTTGTTCGGCAAGCAACTTAGGTTTAATATAAAGATTTTCTAATAGTACCGAACTTCCTGCAACCCAAGGTGGCACAATCAACGCCCCAATAATCCCTAAAACCTGCGCTCCTCCTAAAACTGCTAACAATTGATATAAAGGGGGAACTTTAACCGAATTCCCGACTAATAAAGGATCGAGGACATAGGTTTCTAAGTTTTGAATGACTACAAATAATAAGAATACCCAGAGAAACGTCCAGCCTCCTTGAGCGATCGCCACAATTAAAGCTGGAATTGCCCCTAATACTGGACCAAAAAACGGAATCAGATTGGTAAACCCCGCAATAACTCCTAACCCCAAAGCTAATTCTGATAATCCTAAAAAGCTGAGACTAATACTAATCAGGATGCCTAAAATGGTCGAGACGACAATTCTGCCTTGAATATAACCGCCCATTCTTTGACTAACAGGCTGAACTTGCGCCAACAGTCTTTGATTCCAAGGATAAGGAAACAGATCGGCAATATCTCGCAGCAATTTTTCTGAACCCGATAACATATAGCCAGAGAGTAACAAAGCTAAGATTAACCCAAAAACACTACCGATAATCCCTCTCGTGACGCTATAAGAACGAATCACTAATTGTTGACTAGAACGAATTGCCCATCCCGTTAAGCCTTGAATATCTAAAAAGCGACTGATTAAACTCGTATCATCAGGCTCACCCACACCGAATCTGATCGCTAGATCGGTTAACAGCGATCGCAAAATCTCGAGATAACTGGGCAATTTACGGATTAATCGCTCAATTTGTTCTGCTACCGTTGGTCCAATAATCAAGCCAATCCCTGTTAACGTTCCAATTAAACCTAAATACACCAAAATCACCGATAACCAGCGAGGAATCCCTAATTTATCAGCAACTTGAATAATCGGAGCTAAAGTAGCTGCGATTACGACTGCGATCATTAGTACCACAATTAAACTTTTAAGTTGCCACAGTAGAACTAGTAGCAAACCAGTAGCAACAATAAAAAAAATATTTCCTAAAGAGATAGTCAGTTTTTCTGGCATACATCTAATAGAGACAATTAGACCAAAGATAGTTCGATTTTTTCCCCCGATTGAGGATCGATGGCTAAAGTAGCAAGATTTTTTGCTTTTAATAAATTGTTAAAGTCTTCTACATTACCCTCAGCTTTAAGCATCGAGATCAACAAGCCTTCAAAATCAATATCTCCTCCTGCTGCGGTGGCAATAATAACTTGAGGCTTAACAGTTTCACATAATTCTAAAGCAGTTTTTTGTCCTTTAATCACTGCACCGACTAAAGGCAGCTTAAGATTGATAATTGGCGTAACTACTACATCAATAGATTCATTAGATTCGATCTCGCGGGAATGATAACCGTGAGGTTCATAGTAAAGAGTTTTTCCTGATGCCAAATCCTGCAAAATATAGCCATTTTCGACTAAGTTAGGTCCGATAGGAGAACCAGGCACAGCTTTAATTTTTACCTTCTCTTTTAGGTTAAATTCTGCTCCATGATCTAAGACAGTTACGCAAGTATAGCCTAAGTCTCGAACTACTTTTGCTCCATTAGGAGACGCTACGACAGGAATATTTTTGTCTAAAACTTTTAAAGTTGGAGGATGAGCATGATCTTCTAAACCTTGAGAAAGCAAAATTAAGTCAATATTTTCAGGAATCGGGCGAGATTGATTTTTTGTGCCTCTAAATAGCCAAGTCAAGCCACCAAAAGTTAAATCTCCCACTAACCAAGGGTCGAGCAGAATTCTGGTGTGATTAATTTCGATTAACCAAGAATTACTATCAAAATAAGTCAGGTGCATATACTATTTGTTGTTCTTAAGCTGCTATGTTTATTGTAAATGTTTATTACAATAAGGCAGGCTTTTGTCACGAGTGCCTGAACCGCAGAATGCGGTCATTAGTAAGCAGCAGTTAGTTGGTTGATCTACGATAAAGATTGATAGTAAGGACAGTCTTGGCACGAACCACAAGGATTAACAGCACAGCGAATGTAGGGAGAACGAGCATTGTAGCGACAACTAATGTCCCCAATATAAGATACTGCTAATTCTAAGCCTTCTTCAAGAGGATAAGAATTTGTTCCGATTCTTTGATGATGAGCTATCCAACGTACTCTTTCTAATCTCGCTTCCCATTGCTGCTTTAGCTTGCGATAAACCAATAGATAACCAAGAGAGGGTACTAAACTCAGTAAGAGTAAAAAAACTAACTTGAAATCAACCATTGGATTAAGTTCGATAGAAACTGAATAGTACGTTGGCTCAGTTACCCGTTCCCCGCCTTAAAAAGGCGGACGGGGGCGGATAAACAAACTAACTCCTGGGATTTCCCCATAAGTGAGGGCATTCCGCACTTTTATTCTATAGAGGGATTGAGGCTGCCAAACGTTGCTTAATACTTTCTGTGGGAAATCCTCTTTCTAATTGCTGCATCTTGATCTCTTTGGCTTGCAGGGCTGTTTGTAAGACTTTCATCGCTACTACAGGCTTACCTTTTCCACAGAAAAATAAGTCTGCTGCAAAATAACCGTGTTCTGGCCAAGTATGAATCGCAATATGAGATTCTGCTAGGGTTGCTGTAGCAGTAACTCCGTGGGGACTAAACTGGTGTACGCATAAGTCTATGAGGGTAGCTTCTCCAGCAGCGATCGCTTCAATCATCGCCGCACGGATTTTTTCTGGATCGTTGAGTAGCTCTGCTGGTGCTTGCCATGCATCTACAACCAGGTGAGTTCCCATTTTTTCCATTCGTTCAATTTACTCCTTAGAAACAACTTAATCGAGCCATTCAGATATAACATAGCTACTAGCTCTTCACAAGCGCAATCATGAGCTTTTTTGATGAGAAATTTCGTAACTTTTGTTTATCAAACTACAATATAGCAATTTCAGATAAAAATGGCGCGACGGAAACCTCATCTCCTTGTGGGTGGTGGAGGAGTCGCGCCCAATAAATAACATTTTTCCGCATAATTGCAAATATCTGGGATTGTACATGAATATCGATAATTGTAACTATGCAAGCAACCATCCGCCTGAAATTGACACCAGATAAAGAAACTTCTGAGGTATTGTCTCAAACTATCGAGCAATATACCTGGGCGTTTAATGATGTCTGTTACTACGGATGGCAAAACAAGATCAAGAATGGTGTTAAGCTGCATGATGCCACCTATTATCACCATCGCAATGTTACTAATCTTCCTTCTCAACTTGTCTGCTCTGCTAGGGTTAAAGCTGCTGAGGCAATTAAGAGTGCTATGGCACTGAAGAGAAAGAAGAAAACGGTCAGTGTTCCTAACTCCAAACATTGTGCCATCAGATACGATGCACGTTCTTACACTGTTTGGTGGAACGAAAATCGATTGTCTTTGGTAACAATTAAAGGTAGAGTTAAGTTTTCTTTTGAGATAGCTAATTACTACCAACAATATCTGGACTGGAAAACCACCAGTGCCGATTTGTTTGAGGATCGGCATGGAAGATGGTGGCTGCACATTGTCAAGCAAACCGAGTCCCCTGGATTTACCGCTACCGATGAGGTAGTAGGAGTGGACTTGGGTGAAATTAATCCAGCTACAGACAATCGAGGTAATTTTTACGGAAATCCAGAATGGAAAAAAATAGAAGATAAAACTTTTGAGTTGCGCCGACGACTTCAATCCAAAGGCACTAAGTCTGCGAAAAGACATCTCAAAAAGATATCTGGCAGACAGAAACGGTTTCGGAGAGATTGTGACCACGTTCTTTCTAAAAGACTGATTCAATCGGTTAATCATGGTGCAACTATTGTCTTTGAAGATTTGACTAATATTAGAGGCAGTGCCACAAAACGCAAGGCACAAAGACGTAGGTTTCACGGCTGGAGCTTTAAGCAATTCCAAGATTTTGTTTCTTACAAAGCCGAGAGAAAAGGTGTGTTGGTTGGTTATGTCGATCCAAGGTACACAAGTCAAAAATGCTCGTCCTGCGGTCACATTTCTCGTAGTAATAGACCATCTCAAGCTGTATTTTGTTGTAAGAAATGCGCCTATTCCAATCACGCTGATATTAATGCCTCGCTCAATATTCGGTCTGATTATTTAAAACAATGGGCTGCGGTCAATCAGCCTACTGTAGCAACTGGATTTCTCAGTTAGTTACAAGCCCCGTCCCCTTGTGGGCGGGGTAGTTGACTGACTATTTAGTGGATTTTCCATTAGGCATAATGGTTTTTTCCCAAGCAACGCGACATAACTTCGTTCCAGATAAGTCAGCACCAATCAGGTTAGCTTGACTTAGGTTCGCTCCTGTTAAATTAGCATCCGTAAGATTAGTAAACAAAAGTCCCGCTTGCGTCAAAATGGCTTGGGTTAAGTCGGCTCGATCTAAATTAGCATTAAGTAAATTAGTACCTGTTAAGTTGGTTTCGTGGAGTATAACTTGTTGCAGATTGGCATTAGTTAGCTTGGCTGCTTTTAAGTTGGCATAGCTGAGATTAGCACCTTTTAAGTTAGCTTCTGTCAAATTAACTCCTTCTAAATTGGCATAACTGAGATCTGCACCAGTCAGATTAGTATTTCTCAAATCAGCAAATTGTAAATCGGCACTTTTCAAATTAGCTTGTTGCAGACTACTATTTTGTAAATATGCCCGAATTAAATTCGCTTTTGACAGATTAACTCTAGCTAGATTAGCGTTAGTTACAATTGCTCTAGTTAGTATTGCTTCTTGACAATCCGCATCGGTTAAATTGATGCCTGTCAGACTTGAACCAGTAAAATTAGTTTTAAAACACTTACTAGCTTCGAGTTGTGCCTTGACTAAATTGCAGTGAATCATCACCGCCTTAGCCAAATTGGCTTGCTTCATGCTTGCACCACTAAAGTTAGCTCCAGTCAGATTAGCTTTTACCCAAGAAGTCTCGGTTAATTTACCTTGAAAAAAGTTGGCTTCTATTAATTGAGCTTTATCGAGTTTTCCTTGAGCCAAATTGGCTTGACTAAAATTGGCATTAATCAACTGGGCTTTTTGAAAATCAACTTTAATTAACTTAGTTTGACTTAAATTAACCCCATTGAGCTTGACTTTATGAAAATCACCTTGATTTAATTCAATATTGATAAAGTTATGATTGCCCTGGTGATATTGAATTAATAATTTCTGAGCATTCCACTGTTTGATACTACTCATAAAAACTGCTGTTATTCACCGCTAAAGCGTGACTTGCAGCCTCTCCTTGTTTGATTACAAAATTAGCTTGAATTACCATCGCTCAGAGCCTGCTCTGACGAATCTGCAAAAGTTGTTGAGTCACAACTCATCTAAAAATTTAAAAGGTTGATGGCTCAGCTATTGTGGTTCAGCTTTTTTTTTACGAGCCAACTCCGATTATTAGTAAATATCTAAAATAGTAAAATCTTCCTGAGATTATGCCAGACTCTCTATCCTAGAAATATACTCACGCCAAATTACTCCCAACCAGGTCGAGGCATCAAATTAGAAAAGTCTCTAGCTTCAGTCTTACGAATTGAGTCAATCCCTTCACCAATCTCTTTGAGAGATAACATACAGTTATTTATAATCTATATATATTGCAATATCACGAATTGAGATAAAAGTCAACTAAATATATTCTTTTAGACTTAAATCAGGGCGTAATTTTTCAGCATCTCGTAAATAGCAGTGAATTATCGCGGATTGAGGCTGAAGGGTATTTACTTGAATCAAAACTCTAATACATTGCTCTAAGCTTCCTGGAACATACATTTGCTGCAAGTCCAGTAGAGGCACTTTATCCCAACCAGGGCGGTTACGGGCGATCGCAGCAGGAAAGAGCGAGTTCAAATCAGAAGTAACAGTAAAGAACACGCAAATTATATCTTCCGCTTCAAATTGATTGTGGGTTTCAATTTCATCAAGTAACTCGGTTACTGCTTCTTGGATATTTTCTCTACTGTTTTTGGCAACTGTAGTTGCACCTCTAATGCCTCGTACTTTCCACTCCACAATTTGTTCCTCCAAATAATACTATTTAAGGTCGATACAACCAGAGAGGTTGACCAGAAGTTGCTAATTCAAATTCTATCCAGTCTATTCCCGCACTGATTCTCGATTTGGCTTGATTTCTGCCTGGTAAAATGCGACTTGCCCAAGATTTTGGCTCTTCAATGGTAAAACATTCTGCTTTATCGGGATCGAGTCCAGCAAGCTCTGCTGCCCAACGACGGGCATCTTCTTCTGTACCGAGGCGATCTACTACTCCCAATTCCAGAGCTTGTTCCCCAGTAAAAATTCTGCCGTCAGCAAAAGTTTTCACGGTTGCGACTTCTAGGTTGCGTCCTTCAGCTACAGTTTTAACAAACTGGTCATAACTAGTATCGATCAGTTCTTGCAAGATATTTTCTTCTTCAGCAGTTAGTTCTCGATCAAAAGACAAAATATCTTTATACGGACCTGACTTAATTGTTTTGAAAGAAACCCCAATTTTATCAAGTAATCTTTCGAGATTATTCCCTCTGAGAATAACGCCGATACTACCAGTGATTGTTCCTGGATTAGCGACGATATTTTTAGCGCCTACACCAATATATACTCCGCCAGAAGCCGAAATATTACCGAAGCTGGCGACAACTTTGATGTCTTTTTCAGCTTGCAGCTTAGTTAGTGCGGCGTAAATTTCTTGGGAATCTCCTACTGTTCCTCCAGGGGAGTCAATCCGTAAGAGTAACGCGGGAAATTTTTTTTCAGCGACAGTTTTTAAGGCTTTGAGAACGCGCTTGCGAGTTTCAGACGCGATCGCGCCTGTAATCTCAATTTTCGCGATTTGTTTACGGGTTTTTTTGCTAAAAGGCCAAATCATTACGTTAATAGCTTCGTTTAAATATAGAAATACAGAGGTAACAACCAGACTAACTTTTATCTTAATCTTCTCCCACTAGTTTGCCCGATCGCGAGCAATCTGTGACCGCAGAATGTGGTTATCAAAAAAGCTTTTAGCTAAGAGCTAAAAGCTAAAAGCTATGAACAGCAGTACACCGTCGTCTTACCGCGGAGTATCAGTCACTTTGCTAAAACTTAAGTTAGCATCAAATTCTAATTTCAACTAACTTAACAAAAGTACAAAATTGCTTAAAATTTAAGTTATTGTGAAATACCTTGATTAAGACCTTTAAAATCCCAATTTTATGGCACTAAGTTTCAAAAAAATCAGTTTTTCTCTAACTCCACTCATTTTTATTGCGCCCTTTTTTTTCTGGGGTACGGCAATGGTAGCAATGAAAGGAGTAATTTCTGATACAACTCCTTTTTTTATGGCAGGAGTCCGTTTAGTTCCTGCTGGTGTTTTAGTTTTGATCGTTGCTAGTCTTTTAAACCGTCCTCAACCGCAAACCTGGAAAGCTTGGTTTTGGATTATCTTGTTTGCTATAGCAGATGGGGCAATGTTTCAAGGATTTTTAGCAGCAGGATTAATGCGAACCAAAGCAGGATTAGGTTCTGTGATGATCGATTCTCAGCCTCTAGCTGTCGCTTTACTATCTAGTTGGTTATTTGGGGAAGTAATTGGGATTTTTGGCTTTTTAGGCTTAATTATTGGGATTTTTGGCATTGGTTTAATTGGTTTGCCCGATCGCTGGATTTATAGTGTTTTCCAAGGAGATTTGGTAGCGATCAATTTCGATTGGTTAGGATTATTTGATAATGGCGAATGGCTGATGCTGCTAGCGTCTTTATCAATGGCAGGAGGAACAATCTTAATTCGCTATGTTTCTCGCCATTGCGATCCGATAGTTGCTACTGGTTGGCATATGGTTTTGGGTGGTATTCCCCTATTTATAATTTCTTGGTGGCAAGAATCGGAACAATGGCGCAACATCGACTTTTACGGCTGGTTAGCTTTAGCTTATGCTACGGTTTTGGGAAGTGCGCTAGCTTACGGGATATTTTTCTATCTTGCCTCAAAAGGGAATCTTACTAGTCTTAGTGCCTTAACTTTTCTCACCCCTGTATTTGCCTTGTTATTCGGTAATTTAATTTTGTCAGAAATACTTAGCCCGTTACAATCTGTGGGAGTATGTTTGACACTAATTAGCATCTACTTAATCAATCAACGAGAACAGCTAGCCCAAAAATTATTTTTGCCTCAAATCTCAGATAATCAATCAAAATAAACTTTAACAACAGGTGCTTAACGGGATAAATAAGAAGCAGAATGTAACTTAATCGTATTACCTTGAGTGATTAGATTTTGCTCGATAAAATCTTGACAGCGATTTTTAGAATCGGCAACTAATACCTTAGCCTGATGTCCTTCTTTGATAACTTCAGCGCGATCGCGTTCTTCATAAGCAATAATAATCAACAAATCTCCTGGTTGACAAAGTAATGCAGCACCGCCATTAGGACAAATTTCCCCTGTTCCTGCTGTCCCAGGAATGGCATAGGTTGACCACCGCTTACCATTATTGAGATTGATTACATCTACTTCTTCTAAAGGTAGTATTCCTACTTGATTCATTAAATCAGGGTCGATCGTAATGCTGCCAACATAGTTAACATTAGCTTCTGTTACAGTCACTCGATGAAGTTTAGCGTGCATCAATCGAATTGTTGCCATTAACTCTTCCTAGATCAACTTCTCTATCATAGTATTGAATTTATACCCCAGTTTGTGATGATACTTACAGGTGCAGGAATCATCTCACCACGAGAGTCTAGTAAAAAGACAATTAACAAATAGGCGATCGCAATAATCGCTGAGATTGCTCCTGTGACAATTGCCACAACTTTTCCCCGCTCCATATCTCCTCCTAAATTAATTATCTAATGTTATTTTTTCACAAAAATAAGTAGCAAGCAGCAAGTAGTCTCATCTTCTTGCTGCTTGCTACTCGAAAAAGTAGCTGGATTAGGCGATTTACCAGCCTTGCTCTGCTTGAGAAAGGATATAAGTAGCAACATCTTCAATTTGAGCTTCAGTTAATTTTCCGCCAAAAGCAGGCATCGCATTCTTACCATTAATTACCTGGTACTCAATAGCTTCTAGAGAATACATTTCGTATTTTTCTAGATCCGATTTTTTCAAGGTTTTAGCAGCATTAACTACGTTGTTACCACCCAAATGACAAGCTGCACAGTTGGCACTAAAAATTTTAGCTCCACTAATTGCATCTCCTGCTAATGCCGTCTCAGAAAAACTGCAAAAAGCTAAAATCCCACAAGCCACAAATGTCCACAATATTTTTTTCAACATAATTTCTCCTCTCAAAATTGATTTACATTAAATCTCTCCACTGATGTTGAATTACACTTGTTACTCCTGTCAAACGACAATTTGTCAAACTTCTAGGTTTTTTCTAATTGATTTAATCGCGATCTCCTTGCCATAAAATGCTGTCAGAAAGACTCCTTTGAGGCTAAATTTTACTTTCACTGACACTAATTTTTGAAAAAGCGGATAACCGTAATACCTACTTTGACAAGTCGTCAAACTTCTGTAGTAAGATTATTTAGGGAGCAAATTATAAGAGTTCAGATCAAACAAAATGACAAAAAAAATCGGTTTATTCTTATCTGCTGTGGTACTAGTTGTTACTAGCTTTTTCTTTACTGCCAACCCTGCGGTTGCAGCTACTTACGAAGTAAAAATGGGTAGTGATAATGGGATGTTACAATTTCAACCGCCTACTGTAGAAGTTAAAGCAGGAGACACTGTTAAGTGGGTGAACAACAAAATGGCGCCCCATAATGTGGTATTTGATGACGACAACGTAAAATCTCACAAACAATTAGTATTTTCTCCTGGTGAGTCTTATGAAACTACTTTTACTACTCCTGGAGAATATCAATACTATTGTGAACCTCACCGTGGTGCAGGTATGGTCGGAAAAGTAGTTGTTCAATAAAATTTAAATTGAGTGCAACTGTCATAGCCAACCATTAAATCTTCAAAAGAGAAAGGTATCGCAATCACCTCAGCAATACCTTTCTTTTTTGTTAGCCAAATTTTAAACTTGAGTTTTACAATACCCTACAAGTTCCGCTAGTTAGATGAAATCGCAAAAAGAATCAGATAAAGTCTAATCTTGAATATATTCTGCTCCTGAAATTAAAGCGTACTCCGCTCGCATAAACTCTCGCCCTAAATAAGCAGCATGATCCAACATTGTAATTGGACAAGGTTTTGGTTCTTCAATAACTTTGACACAGAGTTCTTTGGCAGTTCTGGCACTATATATAGTTTCTGCAACTCTGCTAGACTTGCCACGAGCAGCAATAACTTCGCCTGTTTCAGGATCGACTGCTAAACCTTTTTCATTAATAATATTGGTGTAGTGCTTCGCATAGATTAATCCTGCCTCTCGGTCTAGATAAATAATATAGTAACCACCTGGATCGAGAGCGATCGGACGTTTTGAGAGGCGATCATCAATTTGTTTAATGTTAGCTGCTAGTTCACTCATTGATAAACTTTGCTTTTTATGATGATTATCGGATATCTATCTTATCAGAGGAGTAAGATCGTAATGCACAACGGTCTGTAGTTTCTGCTAGTTACTACCACTAAGAGCAAATTACTTTTGTAATCAATTTAAATGGGCAATGAACATTGAAAGCAATCAACGTTGTACGATTCCAGTAATCAAAAAACCTCAAGACTACAGAGCTTACCGGATTAGTAATCATGATTCTAATCGGTTGGCGATTGTTTTTGACTCTGCTAGTGCTGATAACTCTTTAACTGTCTGTGTCGAAATTTTCGATCCTGGCGGTAAAACTCCTCCCCATCGTCATAATTATGCAGTAGAGATGTTTTTTATTCTTAAAGGATCGGGAATTGCAGTGTGTGATGGGAAAGAAGTTACTTTGACAGCAGGGGATAGTATCTTGATGCCTAAAACTGGCATTCACTATATCAAAAACATGGGTTCTCAAAGATTATACGCTCTTTGTATGATGGTTCCTAACGAAGATTTTTCAGAATTGATCCGCAACGGCATTCCTGCACCTCTAGACTCAGAAGATTTAAATGTCATTACTCGTTTAGATTCTCTCGCTATCTGCTGAGATTAAAGGCAATAAGCTTAAATAAATATTAAGAAATTTCAATGTTATTCTCAAATAATACATACTAATTTTGTGAATCTAGCTTCTAAGATATTGCCCTATATTAGTAGTTATTCTCTGATCCCTGTCAGTAAATCTTAAATAAGATTTAATATAAGCTGTTATAAAGAATAGTTAAATAGATAAAAAATTTAACTTTATTGGGAAACAGCTTCGATTTTTTGTGTCGAAATGTTATCAAATAAGTAAAAAATGAACCTAAACTGATGGAGATAATTACCGATCTCAATGCTATTATCAAATTGCGTAGCAGTTAATACATAATATAGGGCAATAATTATGGATCAAGCATCTGTATCTCCAGTGGTGCTAGCAATATTAGATGGCTGGGGTTATCGAAAAGAGACAGAATCTAATGCCATAGCTATAGCTAAAACTCCAATATTCGATAGCTTGAAAGTAGCTTATCCTAATACGCTAATTAATACTTCTGGAAAAGATGTCGGTTTGCCAGTTGGTCAAATGGGTAATTCGGAAGTAGGACATCTGAACCTGGGTGCGGGAAGAGTTGTCCCTCAAGAATTAGTGCGAATTACTGATGCTGTAGAAGACGGTTCGTTGTTTCACAATGAAGCATTAGTAAAAATTTGTCGGCAGGTGCAAGATTCAGGGGGAAAGCTTCATCTAATTGGTCTATGTTCTGAAGGAGGGGTTCACTCTCACTTGATGCATTTATTGGGACTATTAGACCTAGCCAAACTAAATGCGATCGCTGATGTGTGCATTCATGGGATTACTGACGGTCGAGATACTAATACTACTGAAGGAATTAAAGTATTAGAGAAAATTGCCCAATACACCGCCAAAATAGGTGTAGGAAAGATTGTTACCGTCAGTGGTCGTTATTTTGCCATGGATCGCGATCACCGTTGGGATCGCGTCAAAAAAGCTTATGACGTGATGACTCAAAATGAAAATATCGAGTCGATTGCGCCGACTGAGTTATTAGCCAACTTTTATCGCCAAGATATTACCGACGAGTTTATTCCTCCGACAAGAATTGCACCTGGAGCGATAGAACCTGGAGATGGCATAATTTTCTTTAATTTCCGTCCTGACCGCGCCAGACAGCTAACTTATGCCTTGGTGCAAGAAGATTTTAATGGTTTTGAACGAGAGCAAATTCAACCGCT
Source organism: Xenococcaceae cyanobacterium (assembly GCA_051155735.1). Classification (GTDB taxonomy): domain Bacteria; phylum Cyanobacteriota; class Cyanobacteriia; order Cyanobacteriales; family Xenococcaceae; genus JASJCP01. The sequence continues at coordinate 1,712 of DAXETX010000077.1, read as the reverse complement.
GCATTTTGCCACTTTTACGCAGTACGACCCGCAGCTAGAGGTAGAAGTTGCTTTCAAGCCTCAGAATTTGACTAATATTTTGGGAGAAGTTATCGCCAGAGAAGGGCTACGCCAATTCCGCACCGCCGAAACGGAAAAATATCCCCATGTGACTTATTTTTTTAATGGGGGTCTAGAAGAACCTTTTGCTGGTGAAGATAGAGAATTAATTCAAAGCCCTATGGTAGCAACTTATGACCGCGCACCAGCAATGTCAGCGCAAGCAGTAACAGAAACAATCTGTAAAGCGATCGACCAAAAAGTTTATTCTTTTATTGTGGTAAACTATGCTAACCCTGATATGGTAGGTCATACAGGTAACTTAGAGGCAGCAGTAACTGCAATTGAAACAGTCGATCATTGCTTGGGTCAAGTCATAGATTCAGTGGTTAAAGCTGGCGGAACAATTCTGATTACCGCTGACCACGGTAATGCGGAGTGTATGCGAGATGAAATGGGTAATGCTTGGACAGCCCATACGACAAATCCTGTACCGTTTATTCTCATTGAAGGGGAACAACGTAAAATTCCAGGGCATGGTGCAGAAGTAAAATTACGGGAAAATGGACGTTTAGCAGATGTTGCGCCGACAATTTTAGAAATTCTCCAAATACCGCAACCCCAAGAAATGACTGGAAGTTCTCTAATTCAGCCAGCAGTGTATGATCTTATTAAAGATCGCACGCCGATGCGAATCTCTTAAACAATTAGGAGATTTAAGCGATCGCACCGTGAAACTTGAATAATCGCAAAATTCTACTTTAGAATAGCCAATAGTCACTCTTTAAGCCAAAGTATTACTCAATGAATATATATCAGTTATTTCAGATTATTTGGACAACTTCTGCCTTTTTATTGATCATTTTAGTGTTACTCCATAGTCCGAAAGGAGATGGCTTGGGGGGTATTGGTGGACAAGCGCAACTATTTACTAGTACTAAAAGTGCTGAAACCACACTCAATCGTATTACTTGGGCTTTAAGTATTATTTTTATCGCTTTAACTGTAGCTTTAAGTGCTAATTGGCTAAGTTAATCGCTTTTTATGACGCATCAAAGACGAGTGCGTTGGCTAAAATTAGGCTTAATCGCGATCGCCGTCTGGGCAATCACCCAGTTAATTTCTGGTGCTTTGCCTGGCTCTAAGGAAGTTTTGCGGGCTACAACCGCTTTAGATGCTTTACCACCGCCAAAGATTCATCCTTTGCCTGCGTCTCTAGCTGAATGGCAAGATACTAGTAGTGTTGGTGATTATTTTACTAATATCCAAACAACTGGTGTCGGTTTTTTAGTTTGGTCTGAGTTTCCTGTGACAGTTTATGTAGAAACTTCCTCATCTGAGGCTAATTCTGCAAGCAATCAACAATTTCAACAGTGGGTTCAAGCAGTTCAGGCTGCAATTGGAGAATGGAATGCTTATTTACCGCTACAACCAGTAGCTAGTCCTGAGACAGCAGATATCATTATTAGGCGATCGCCTATTAGTCGAAAAATTCAGCTTAATCCTGAAACAGGACTGTATGAAATTCCGCGAGCGATTACGGCTCAAACTAGCTACGAGTTTTATTTAAAGCCAACAACAGCTATTTTGTCTCATAAAATGACGCTCAAAATTAGTCCTGAGTTAAGTCAAACTGCAACTTTAGCAGCAGCACGTCACGAGATAGGTCATGC
>DAXETX010000076.1:0-3113 GCA_051155735.1 Xenococcaceae cyanobacterium | reverse complement strand
CAGGCACAAGCCGTAGCAGAGATTATCCAACGTAATAATCCCGATGTATTGTTATTAAATGAGTTTGATTATGATGTAGCAGGAGAAGGGATTAAACTTTTTCAAGAGAATTATTTAGGGGTTTCTCAGAACGGTGCAGCAGCGGTGGAGTATCCTTATGTATATCTCGCCCCTTCTAATACAGGGATTCCTTCAGGGTTTGATTTAGATAACGATGGTACAACTAATGGCGCAGGAGATGCCTATGGGTTTGGCTTTTATCCTGGACAGTTTGCCATGGTTTTACTGTCAAAATATCCCATAGATGAGGAAAATGTCAGAACTTTCCAAAATTTCTTGTGGCAAGATATGCCTGGAGCATTATTACCCGACAATCCTAATACTCCCGAACCTAATGATTACTATTCTGAGGCAGAGTTAGAAGTATTTCGTTTATCTTCTAAGAGTCACTGGGATATTCCTGTAGAAATTGATGGAGAGATCGTTCACATTCTAGCCAGTCATCCCACACCTCCCGTATTTGATGGGGAAGAAGATCGCAACGGCAGACGCAACCATGATGAGATTCGCTTTTGGGCGGATTATGTTACTCCTGGGGAGGGTAGCTATATCTATGAGGGTAGCTATATCTATGATGATGCAGGAAACTTTGGCGGTTTAGCTGCTGGGGCGAAATTTGTCATTGCGGGGGATCAAAATGCCGATCCTTTTGATGGAGACAGTACCGATAATGCTATTCTGCAACTGTTAGATAATCCTTTGGTGAATACTTCAGTAACTCCTAGTAGTGAAGGGGGGGTTGCAGCATCAATTCGCCAACATGAAATCAATGATCCTCATCTGGGTAACCCTGCTTTTGATACGGCAGATTTTAATGATGAGTCTCCTGGTAATTTGAGAGTAGATTATGTGTTACCCTCAGAGAACCTAGAAATTACCGACGCGGGAGTATTTTGGACAACAGAGGACGATCCTTTGTTTCGTTTAATTGGTGATTTCGATCCTAATAGCGAAATACCTAATGGCTTTCCCGCTTCCGATCATCGTTTAGTATATGTAGATGCTGATGTTAGTGCCGAAGCTAGGAATAATAATCGCCAAACTATTACTAATCTCGATTTTCTTGGGGAAGTAACTTTTCCCACAGGGGTTACTTTTGCTGATACAGAAGTCGGAGGAATTTCAGGTTTAACTTATGATGCTGCTAATGAGGTTTACTATGCTTTATCGGATGATCGCAGTACGATCAATGACGCTCGTTTTTACACTATAGATATCAATCTAGATGATGCTAATTTAGATGAAGGTGATGTGGAGTTGCAAGATGTCACCACTCTACTCAATGCAGGAGAGAATGCTTTTGCCTCTTCCAGTCTCGATCCTGAAGGGATAGCTTTAACTGATGAAGGAACTTTATTTATTTCCTCTGAAGGGGATGCTGATAACTTAATCGATCCTTTTATTGCTGAATTTAGTCTTAGTGGACAAATTTTTAATGAGTTAGATATTCCCGATAAATTTTTACCTACCGCCAACCAAAATAGTGGGATTCGCAATAATCAAGCCTTTGAAAGCTTAACTATTACTCCCGATGATAAATTCTTATTTACTGCTACCGAAAACGCTTTATTCCAAGATGGAGAGGGTTCTTCTTTAGAATCGGGTAGTCCAGTTAGAATTTTACAGTACGATCTTGAAACTGAGGAAGTTATCGGCGAATTTTTATACCGTACCGATACTATCCCCGTAACTCCTGAACCCGAAGACGGCTTTGCTGATAATGGTTTAGTAGAGTTATTAGCAATTGATAATACTGGTACTTTACTAGCTTTAGAACGTTCTTTTGCTGCGGGTGTCGGTAACAATATTCGCCTTTATGAGATTAACTTACAGGGTGCAACAAATATTAGTTCTGTTGACGAGTTATTAACCGAAGACGGCGAACTTACAGAGATTGATGAAACCGTTGATAAAAGATTATTACTAGATTTCAGCAACTTAGGAATTACTCTAGACAATAGTGAAGCGGTATCTTTTGGCGAAACTCTACCCGATGGCAGACAATCTCTTATTGTTGCTAGTGATAATAACTTTAATGATGCCCAAGCTACACAGTTTTTAGCCTTTGCTATTGATCCAGAGACTATTCCTACTATTACTCCTGTTACCCAAACTCCTTCAGAAATTCGGTTTGGAGATCCCAATAATCCTGATCCTAATAATGCCCCAGATGCCGACGATCCTGCAATCTACGTTCATCCCAAAAACCCCGAAGCGAGTTTTGTGATTACTACTTTTAAAAATGGTGGGTTGCGAGTTTATGACTTAGAAGGAGAAGCGTTACAAAGCATTACCCCTGAAAATATCCGCTACAACAACGTAGATATTGCTTACGGTGTGGAATATGTCGGACAAACAGGAGTAAGTGAAGTAGATTTAGCGATCGCCTCTGACCGTGCTAATGATACCATAGCAGCCTGGATGATTAATCCAGAAACTAAAGAATTAACTAAATTAGATGCAGGGTTTGAATTTCCTGAATCGATCTTTGGTGTGGATGATGGGGAAGCAACTGCTTATGGTTTAGCTACCTATACCAGTTTGGTAGATGGTAAAACTTATGTCTTTGTCTCCCAAGCAGACGGAAATAAAATCGCCCAGTTAGAAATTACTCCTACTTTCGGTGCTGCTGATGAACCCATAGTTAATGCTAAAGTAGTTCGTACCTTTGAAGTTCCCGTACCAGAAGGAGAAGACGCAGCAGACTATCAAGTAGAAGGGATGGTAGTTGATCGCGAAACGGGTTATCTTTATGTAGGTCAGGAAGAGTTTGGTATCTGGAAATATGCAGCAGAACCCGATGCTGATAACGAACCCACTCTAGTAGATGCAGTAGCAGCAGGAAATATTGCAGCCGATGTTGAAGGTTTAACTATTTACTATGGTGAGGATGGTAACGGTTACTTACTGGCTTCATCCCAAGGAGATAATACCTTTGCGATTTATGACCGCGCTGGAAGCAATAGTTACTTAGGCAACTTTGCTATTGAAGGGGTGGAAGAATCCGATGGCGCAGATATTACTAATGTACCTTTAGGTGATAATTATCCTGC
>DAXETX010000075.1:0-6967 GCA_051155735.1 Xenococcaceae cyanobacterium | reverse complement strand
AAAAGAGGTAATACTTAAGTCAAATCTAAATAATATTCCTGTTAATTGTCCTTATTCTATAGAGCAAATTTTAGATGAAGATTTTATTCCCATAGAACTGACATAGGCATTTGAAGAATGATAAAAATAGCAAAATTTAAAAAATAGTTTTTCCAAAAAACTGCCTTAAATTGAAGAATTAGTTATGGAAATAAAAACAAAAACTGTTGAATCTAAAGAAATTGATTATGATGTTGCAAAAAGCGATCGCCATATAACTTCTTCCTAGGGATTATAGAGCGATCGCCTTATGTTTCAAGAGTTTTAAACTACACCATCGCCTGTAAGTTGAGGGTAGCTTCATTCAATTGACTTGTGCCTTGTTTGGTTTGACTAATTCCTGTGGCAGTCTCGCGCGCACCTAGGTTAATGTTATTCATCGCTTCAACTACTTGTTGAATTGCTTGTACCTGTTGCTTCGTATTGAGGGATATTTGCTGATTGTTAATCACCATATTGTTTACCGCTTCTGCTACTCCAGCAAAGGCTTCCGCAGTTCGCTTGGTAATTTGAATCCCAGCGTTAACTGTTTTTGATCCTTCATCAGTTACCATCACCGCAGAATTAATTTTATTTTGAATTTCTGCCACTAGAGTATTGATATTTTCTGCTGAGTGTTTACTTTGATCTGCTAGTTTGCGAATTTCGGCTGCAACGACAGAGAAGCCCTTGCCATGTTCTCCTGCTCTCACTGCTTCTACTGCTGCGTTGAGAGCGAGAATATTAGTCTGATTAGCCAGGTCGGAAACTAAACCTGAAATATTACCAATTTGAATTGTTTGCTCGCTTAGTTGCATAATTTGATCGGCGATCGCAGCAACTTTGGTTTGTAAATTCGCCATTTCGTTGAGGGTTTCTTCTACTGCTTGATTCCCATGATCTGCTAGCTGAAATACCTGTTCGGCAGCTAAAGCAGCAGCATTGGCTTGTTCGGCAGATTGTCTGGAGGTAGCTTCCAACTCATCCATAGCGGTAGTTGTTTCATTGACTGACGCTGCTTGGAGATTAGCACTGCGTTCTTGTTCTTCGGCGGTTACTGCTATTTGATTGGAGGAAGAACTAATTCTGCCTACTGCTTGTAGGATAGTTTTACTTGCTCCTGAAGCCACAATCAGAGCAACTGCCGTTGCTAGAGTGCCTAGTCCTAAAGCCCCAATCAAAAAGAACCAAACTAAGCTATTAATACTACTTTCTGCTTGGTTGATATCTCGATCTATTTCGGCGCGTTCTGACTCATTTAATTGCCTACTTAAGTCTTCAAATTGTAGGTCTAACTCTGCTCCTAATTCTGTACTAGCTAAGGCGATCGCTTCTTGCTGTCGATCCTGTTGTACTAAGTTAATCACCTCAGTAGCAGTTTGTTCTATTTGTTCTCCTAGTTCAGCTAGTTCTTGGATATACTGCTGTTGTTCTGGTTGGATAATTAGATCGCTTTGTTGCAACGTATCAATTGCTTCGTCAAATGCTTGGCGACCTCGATTATATTCTTCAAGATAAGTATTGCTTTCATTAATCAGATAGCCTCTCGTACCCATAATGATCTCAGCCAAGCCAGCCTCAAGTTTTTGGGACTCTCCAATTACCCGATCCACTCTTTTTACGTCCTGAAAGATGTTTTGAAGGTGGTTAGCTTTCCACAAACTAATGCCAACAGCCCCAATTAAAGCAAGTAGGGGTAAAGAATAGCCAATCAAAATCCGATTTCTTAGCTTGAGATTTTTCCATTTCATAATTTTCTTGCTCCGTAATAGATTTAAGTTTTTAATCAGTCTTTTTCGCTATCATCCAGCTTGATCGACGATTAAATTGCCATTCTGTAGTATTTTTACAACATCCAGAATACTGACCATTTTTTCCTGATATGATAATGTGCCGTGGAAATACTCTCGGTTTGTCCCATAGTTAGCTGCGGGTACTAAATCGATCTCTTGGGCATCGACGACAATGGTGTCATAGACTTTTTCAATGGTTAAGCCGACTCGCAACTCCGCAACTTCTACCACCATTAACTGCGATACTTTAGTTAGATTCATTGGCGGTAAATTTAACAGTCGGCAGATATCTACTAGAGTTAAAATCTCCCCTCGCAAATTCATGTTGCCAATAATGTGGGGCGGACAACAAGGAACTGGGACAACCTGTTCGATATTAGTAAACTCTCTTACATTTTCTAAATCGACGCTAAAAAGCTCGTTGTTTAAAGCCACGATCGCCAGATTCTTAAGGTTTTGAGAGTCTTGCCTAACTGTCGTCGCTTGTCTGAGGCGATTAGCTCGTTCTCGCAAAATAGTTAGTGCTTCTGAAGTTAACTGGCTTTGAGGGCTAGAGGGGAAGCTAACAGTTAATTGATGATCATCTGTTCTTTTTGTGTCGCGGTTAATTAGTTGCCCTTGGGTTGCTCCATCGCTGCTAGATAACAATCCTACTAAAGGAACTTGTTGCTCTAAATAGTTGGGTTTGACTCCCTCATTTGATTTTGAGACATACTGCAACAGATTTGCCAGATTGATAATTACTAAAATATCGTTTTCACTGCGCACTACTCCTGCAATAAAACCTTCGCTATTAGTATCTGGTGACTGCTGACTATAGCCTATCTCTCTAGTTATGTCGGTTTCTGAAATATTGCGAACTTCATATACTTCATCGACAATAATTCCCATCTTGTGTTCCCCTTCTTCTACCAAAATTACTTGATCTGTTAGGGAATATTGAGCCTTTTGCTGTCCAAAACGCAGATTTAAGTCCATTACAGGTAAAATATAACCTCTTACGTCAATTACACCTCCTATGCCTGGAGGCGCTTCGGGAATCTGGGTTAACTCTGGTAATAAAAAAATTTCTTGAACTGAGTAAGTGTTAATGCCATAAAGAGAGTGGTTAATTCTAAAAATTAAATAGGAATGCTGCTTCATCATTGGTCATTTTTCTAGTAAGAAGTCTTTTCTGGTCTGAGCGCTCGCTTATTACGAGTTAGTTTTGAGTTGAAATATTAGTTCGGCGACGGTTAAATTTTTACGAGTAAACACAATCTGCTCATTGGGTAGCTTTTGCAGTAACTTAACTGCCTGTTGTCGCAGTTTGCTGGTTCTGGTGCGATCGCCTTCTTGTTGATAAAGGCGAATTAGCTCTACATGAGCTTCAATAGATTCAGGAGCGAGATAAAGAATTTTTTTGAGAATTTTTTTGGCAGTAAAGCGATCGCCATCTGTGAGGGCTATTGCTGCTAGCAAGTAGTTAACCTCTAAATCCAAAGGATTGATTAGTAAAGCGCGATCGCCCATGTTCATTGCCAAATCATTTTGATTAAGTTCTAGATAAATTTTTCCTAATAAACAGTAGGCTGCGGTATTGTCGGGTTGAATTGCTAAAACTTGCTCCGCTTTTTTAATTGCTAGATTAGATTGTTTTTGTTGCCACAAACTTTCTGCTTGCTGTAAGAGTTTGGCAATGTCTTCCGCACTAACCAAAGACGCATCATTAGCGATCGGTAACAACTGTGGTGGCGATTTTGGGGGGGTGGCAAAAGATGAGGCTGAGGCTGGCTGAAGATCGCGATTTAAGGCGGTCAGAGAGACTCCGTCTTGAAAAGACGCCGCTTCCTCTGACTTCGTCAACATTTTTGCCCTAGGTATATCGGTTTGTGGTGCAACAGTAGCGGTTTGATTAGTGACAGTGCTAGAGCGTTCTGCCAGAGAATCTAATTCTCGACGTTGATAAATCAAAGATTGGGGAAAAATCTGGGCTTGAAAACCGCTCAAATTCTGATTTGAAAGTTCCGAATGTCCTACCAACAGATAACCCGCAGGTCGTAAAGTATGATAAAACTTCTCTAGAATTTTACCAATAGTCGCCAAGCCAAAGTAAATAAACACATTGCGACAAACAATCAGATCGATTTCTCTGAGATTAGAAAACAGTTGGGGAAATTGGTCTGTCAAGAGGTTAACTTTTTGAAATGTAACCATCTGACGAATTAAGGGCAAAATTTGGTGATTTTTGGCTTTAGATTCAAAATACTGCTGTTTAATTCGCGGTTCGGTATCTCTAAACGACCATTCAGAATAGATTCCTCCTCTCGCTTGATTTAACGCTCCTAAATCGATATCTGTGCCAAAAATTGCTAAGTCCCAAGCGTCAATATCCAAGAGAATTTCTCTGAGAATAATTGCTAAAGAATAGGGTTCTTGTCCTGTAGAACAGCCAGCACTCCACACCCGCAGCGTCAAATCCTCTTGCTGTCGCTTTTGTTTGATTATTTGGGGAAAAATCTGATATCTCAGTAAGTTTAATTGCTGGCGATCGCGAAAAAAGTAACTTTCGTTGTTAGTTAGTAGTTCCGCTAAATATTGCCACTCTCTTTCACTTTCGAGATTGGGTAACTTTAAAAGCTGATAGTACTGTTGAGGATTATCTAGTTGTAAAGCTTTGGTTCTGAGGCAAATTTTTTGTTCGAGGGTGTTAGTTTCGCTGTCTCTAATTTTGATGCCAATTTTTTGGGCAATCGATTCCCTAAAAGCTTGTTGAAGTTGCCGAGAAATGTTTTGCGTTGAAGACATCTTAACTAACTCCAAGGAACATCCGTAATATGCAGTCTTACCACGTGTAATAATTCTTGCGGTTCTGGTGGTTTAGTAATAAAATCAGTCGCTCCTGCCATCTTGGCTCTAGTGCGATCGATAATTGTGTCTTTGGCTGTCAAAATTATAATCGGCGTAGTTTTAAATAAATTAGTTTCTCTGAGGAATTTGCAAACGCTATAGCCAGTAACTGTCGGCATCAGCAAGTCTAGTAAGATTAAGTTTGGTCGATGTTTAACTAAAAGACCCATCCCTATTAGCGGTTCGGAAATAATCAGCGATTGATAACCAACTGAAGCTAAAATCTTTTTGACGCTATGAGCCAGGACGGGACTATCATCGATACATGCAATCAAAGGTTTGCGACGGTCATAAGTATATCCGACATTATCTCTCGTTTTATCTTGATCGATTTTGCTAGAACTACTGTTGGCTACAGGGAGAGTCGAGGCAGGCTCATAGTCGTTTGATTGTGGCTGTGACGATAATGGCGTAGGAGAATTATTCCCATTTGACGAAGCCAAAGGCAGTGGAGTTGTTTGATGGTGAGATGGTTTTTCTGACATACCGAAAAAGTCTGGTATCTGCTGCAATTTAACAACTTTTTGTCTTTCTAAATGGATTAAGCATTTGGCAATCAAAATTACTGAGGTCTGCATCTTAGCAGCAATATCCCAGAAAGTATAATTACCTTGTAGATAGCTTTTGGGAATTGGCATTTCAAAAGCATCATACTTTTGCTCTTGCTCTAATCGAGGAGATACAGTAGGTAAATGCTCTCCTAAATTAGACTCTTGCCATTGTTGACCTAAAAGATTTGCCTCTGAAAGAATTGCCTTTGTCTGTTTGGCAGATAAAGTTAAGTTAGCACTAGGTCGAATATCGTCACTTTTAGCGATTTTCCAAGTTAATTCGCCAAAAAGGTGCTGTTGACTCAGCAGTTCTAAAAAACATTCTTTAGCAATTTCCGCAATCACTGCTTGCCCCTGATTGAGCCTGATAACTTGTCTAGCTACTGCTTGGGATAGTTGTCGATAGCCACCGATTCCTGGCTCTAGTAACAAATTCATCTCATTTTTCTGGTCAACACAAAACTTTTCGATGGCTCTTTGCCAACGCCTCAAAGGATGAACTTTGGCTTCAACCCAGATTAATTCCCCTTCAGACAGGTAAACAGTTACTCGATCTTCTCGCTGAGCGAAAGCTATTTCCCCAGTAAAATTTTGTTCTAGTAAATTCCCTAACTCGCTTGGTAAGTCACTTAAGTTTCTAGTAACTGTCATGATTCATAAAATAATTATTAATTTAGGGGCAAACAGTCAGAGTTTAAATCTATTTGCTTTTGCCAATTCTGACAGCCAAATCACTAAGTATTGACAATAACAATTTTGACAAGAGTAAATAACTATGTAAAATTACATATGTAAAATTACGTAAGTATGTCAAACTATAGAAAATAATAGTAAAGTAAATTTACTTATTTGTAAATTAAGAAATTTGAGCAAGAGCCAAAGTTAGTTGCATAGTAATCACAGTTTCAAAATAGCCTTTCTCTAGAGATTTTTTGTCAAAAGCGAGCATAAAGAAAGTATGATTCTAGAAGACGCAGAATTAAAGGAAATATACCGTATATCTAGCCAGGAACGCTTACAAGCTCTAGAGGCGGGAATTCTCCAGCTAGAACAAGACCCGACGCAACTAGAAGTCATTGAAGATTTACTACGAGAAGCCCACAGCCTCAAGGGTGATTCGCGGGTTGTGGGAGTGAGTGGCATGGAAGTAGTTACTCATACCTTAGAAGCCGTATTGGGCAAAATTCAACGTCAGGAAGTACAGTTAACCGAGGCATTGAGCGATCGCCTGTACCAAACCCTCGACGGGATGCAAAGACTGGTCACCGAAGCTTTGACAGGAGAACCGAATGAGAGTGATGCTGAGAAGCTGGTGCAATCTTTATTAGCAGGAAGCAATACTGACCAATTAGTCAACCAACCACAGACATCTGGGGAAGAGACAATAACCCAGCAGACAGCAATTGAAAGCAGTGTGATTGAAGATCCAGAGTTAAGAGATATCTACCGCTTATCGAGCCAGGAACGCATTCAAACTCTAGAGGCGGGAATTCTTCAGCTAGAACAAGACCCGACGCAGCTAGAAGTCATTGAAGATTTACTCAGGGAGGCACACAGTCTTAAAGGCGATTCGCGGGTCGTAGGAGTCACGACTATGGAGGCGGTTACTCATATCTTAGAAGAAGTGTTGGGCAAAATTCAGCGTCAGGAAGTAGTGTTAACCCAGTCATTGAGCGATCGCCTGTACCAAACCCTCGACGGAATGCAAAGACTAGT
>DAXETX010000074.1:0-42641 GCA_051155735.1 Xenococcaceae cyanobacterium | reverse complement strand
GCCGTGAAACAAGAACAAAATGCGATCGCCAGACTCAAAGCTTTAGTAGCTGTGTATCTAGATTTCAGCGATCAGCCTCCGCTTCCTGGTGGTTGTCCCATTATGAATAGTGCCATTGAATGGGATAATACTAATTCACTTTTGCGCGATCGCACTAAACAAGCGATGGATTCTTGGCGGAATTTGATTATTAAAATTGTCGAAAAAGGAATCAAAAAAGGAGAAATAAAATCTACGATCAATTCAGAAACTATCGCCACTATTTTAATTTCGACGATTGAAGGCGGAGTGATGATGAGTCAACTTTATCAAGAGGCAATTCATCTCGAAATAGTTGTAAAAAGTTTACAGAGTTATTTGGATAATTTGAGTTTAATTTCTCAGTCCTAAAATTTTTTAAGGGTTTACAGACCAATCGGTCTTTTTTGTCACTAAAATTCGTAAATTATTTACAGGAAAACTATCTATGTTGCAATTTTACTATCATCCCATGTCCCCTTTAGCACGTCGTGTCTGGATTGCCTTATTAGAGAAAAAGATTACTTTTGAGCCAATAATTATTAATTTACCCGAAAAAGAGCAATTTAAATCCGAATTTTTGCAACTTAATCCTTTTCATCATATTCCTGTCATTGTAGATGATGGTTTAAGAATCATCGAATCCTTAGCCATATTAGATTATTTAGAAGCTAAATATCCTGAAATTATTTTACTGCCTGATAATCCTGAAAGATTAGCTAAAGTCAGAATGGCGCAAATGGTAACTTGTAGTGAATTAGTGTCTCAAATAATCCCTTTAATTATCGAGTCAAAAGATTCACCAAAACTCGCTAAAGCTAAGCGAAAAATTAAACAAGTTATGGAGTTTTTCTCAGAAGTGTTGAGAGATGATATTTATTTTGGCGGAAATCAATTCACCCTAGGAGATATTGTGGCGGGTAACACCGTCATCTTAATTAATAAATTAGGCTTTGAGTTAAGTAGTTTTCCGAATATTAAAACTTGGAGTCAGCGTTTAGAAGCCAGAGAAGTTTGGCAAAAAACTCTCCCTAGTCAAGAACAGTTAGATAAATGGACTGAATTTATCAGACAGTGGCGGACAAAATAGAAATTATGGCTTACAGAATAGTGCGATCGCTTTTTTGAAAAAGCGATCGCACTACTTTAATTATTAAAGACTTCTAGCAAAGCTTTTACAAGATTTATTGATAGATATTGGCGACGCCTAATTCCGAAGCTAAAGCACTCTGCAAATCTTCTGGAAGCAAAACTCGATTTACCCCGTGAATCACTCCATTACTCGCCTGAATGTTCGGATCGACTACACTGGCATTATTAACGACAATTCGATCATCAGTAACATCTAATGCCAAGCCACCGCCTAATGTTTCTACACTACCACTAGAAATTTCACTAGATTCTACAGCACTAGGAATAACATGATAAGAGAGTACTTGCTGTAATAATTCTTGGTTTTCAGGTTGTAGCAGATAGTCCAATGCGCCATCGGGTAATTGATTAAAAGCTTCGTCTGTCGGCGCAAAAACCGTGTAAGAAGCACTAGAGTCTGACAATTTATCGGCTAATCCTGCTGCTTCTATGGCTTGAACTAAAGTATTAAATGACTCGCTGGCTGAAGCTACTTCTACAATATTACTAGCTGCGTCACTAGATTCATTCATGGGCATTTCCTGGGTTTGACTAGTAGGAGAATCTAGATGATTGTCAGCTAGGACAGGAGACATCGATAGAGTTCCCAAACTTAGAATACCAGTGAAAATTACTAACTGTTGAGAAATCTTTACAAGAAAATCGATTTTCATATTATATGTAGAGCAAATTATTAAGTTTACAGTTAAATGGTAATAGTTATTTTTTGAGAAACACTCTTACTTTGGGGAGAAATCTAGTAAAAACAAGTTTATCTAAGTTCTTCAGAAAGATAACTATAACTTCAGATAGATAATATTGATTTTTGAGCAAATATGTTTTAGATATTAGCTATATTTTTATTGAAATAGTCTTAAAGTCAGAAAATAAATTTATGATTCCTTTAAAAGATGAAAATCCGATTCAAATCACTCCCTACATTACCTATGGCTTAATTACGACGAATATTATAGTTTTTATTTATGAGTTAATTTTGACTCCCCCTGAGTTAGACTACTTTTTTCACTTATTCGCAGTTGTGCCTTTAGAGCTAAATGCGAGTTTTAATGGTGTAGCAATCAATCAGCCTGTTCCAGAATTTATGACTTTAATTACGGCTCAATTTCTCCATGCTGGATTTATTCATGTGGGCTTTAATATGTTATTTCTGGGGATTTTTGGCAATAATATTGAAGAAAGATTGGGTAAAATTAAATATTTATTATTTTATATAAGCTGTGGGGTCTTAGCTGGTCTAACTCAGTCTTTTTTCGACCCAACATCTGCTGTTCCCTCCCTTGGTGCTAGTGGTGCGATCGCTGGTGTAATGGGAGCTTATATCATCAAGTTTCCTCAAGCCAAAATTGTCACTCTCATACCTCTAGGCTTCTTTTTTCCCATCTTTCGCATTTCTGCTTTGTGGTTTCTCGGTTTTTGGTTTATCCAACAGGCTTTTAATGGTATAAGTATGCTGGAAGCACCTGCTCATGTAGGAATGCAAGGTGGCGGTGTCGCTTATTGGGCTCATGCTGGAGGCTTTATTTTTGGTGCAGTTCTCGCTCCCCTGTTTGGCTTGTTCAGCGACAAAGAAGACTACAATGAGTTAGAGTCAGAAAATTCCTTAGATTGATCAGTCATGATGTTTTATGCAAATATATCTTGATTACAGTGCTACGACCAAACCTCGCCCCGAAGCGATCGCCAAAATGCAACAGGTGATGACTCAGCAATATGGCAATCCTTCGAGCTTACACGCTTGGGGGCAAGCAGCAGCTATGGTTTTAGAAACTGCAAGGCTACAAGTAGCGGATTTAATCAAGGGAATCGCCCCTGAATCGATTGTTTTTACTTCTGGAGGAACAGAAGCAGATAATCTGGCAATTATGGGGGTTGCGCAACAATATTCTCAGCCCCAACATTTGATTATTTCCAGCGTCGAACATTCTGCGATCGCCGAACCAGCAAAAAGCTTAGAAAAATTAGGCTGGCAAATCACCCGATTACCCGTAAACCGTCAAGGAAGAGTCAATCCTCTCGACCTGAAAGCAGCAATTCAACCCAATACAGTCCTAATTTCGATTATTTACGGACAGAGTGAAATCGGAACACTTCAACCCATAGAAACGCTGGCTCGTATTGCTCGTAGCCATAATGTCTTGTTTCATACTGATGCAGTGCAAGTAGCAGGAAGAATTCCTTTAGATGTTCAACAATTAGGAGTCGATTTATTATCGCTTTCTGCTCACAAAATTTATGGTGTACAGGGTGCTGGCGCGTTATATATTCGTCCAGGAGTAGAAGTATTACCCCTAGTAAGCGGTGGTGGACAAGAAAGAACCATTCGTTCGGGAACGCAAGCCGTACCTACTATTGCAGCTTTTGGCGTAGCAGCAGAACTCGCAGCCCAAGAACTAGCACAAGAAACCCCCCGTTTAATCGGTCTGCGCGATCGCTTGTTTGACTTATTAGCTGATTGCGCTTATCTCACTCCCACAGGCGATCGACTCTATCGCTTACCCCACCATGTTAGTTTCATTTTGAGTGATGATTTTGCTCGCCAAGCTCAAGAAGTTACAGGAAAGACTATAGTAAGACAGTTAAATTTAGCTGGAATTGGAATTAGTGCTGGTTCTGCTTGTCACAGTGGTAAACTGATTCCTAGTCCTATCTTGTTGGCAATGGACTATGATGCCAATACTGCTAAAAGAGGCATTCGCCTTACGTTAGGTAAAGATACAACAATAGCAGACATTGATTGGACAGCAATGGTTATTAAACAAGTTTTGTCTCGATTAATCTCTGATTGTTTTCAGTATGCTGATGCTCAAGGAACTTTGCCGTAAAGCGACAAAGGCTAATCGCATTACTTTACTCAGAAAAAATTAATTTCGCTAATTTTATTGAAATAGCTCTAATTATTTATTTCAGTCTTTATGTAACACTGATTGAGAATTTTTTGAGATAAACTAAAGAACTCAGTATGTAAAGTTACAGGGGCATGATAATCAACTATCAGTTATATTTGTCTAATAGAACTCCGTCTTTGGACAAGAGACTATTAACCGAACTTAGTGTAGGTGAGGGGCAATACTCTGTAGCCTCTTTGAAACTTTTAGTTAAATGATGCTGATCAAAAACTCAACTTAATTTTATTGTTGGCAATAGTGTCACGAATGTATTAAGTATTTAGCTTACATTTTACTTCTAATAATCCTCAGTTAATTTTTTTGCCTTATATCAAACTTCTAGTTCAAAATTAAAATTTAGTTAACCCTATATATTGGAATCAAATATTTCTAACCTAGCAAATCTGTGATTACATTAACTCTATTACATCCTTTACAACCAGTACCAGTTCAAAGTTGGACATTTCAAGAAGAACCAAGAATTAGAATTGGACGTTCTACTAACAATGAAGTTGTCCTCTATAGTGCTGTTGTCTCCCGTCATCACGTCGAAATTAAAAAGATTGGTAATGACCAATGGGAAGTCGTAAATCTAGGAGCTAATGGAACTTACATTGATGGAAAAAGAGTTACTCAAGCGATGGCTGTAGATGGTACGATTATACGTTTAGCTAGTTCTGGTCCTAAAATATTGATTAAAATCGAATCAGAATCAGTATCAACTGCGCAGCAGCAATCTGATACCAACAATATCGCCAAAATTGTCAAAGAAACTAAAGATACTTTGATTAGTTCTGATATCAATTCCCTTCAATAATTATTCAGATTTCGATTGTCTCTTTAATTACTTCTAAATCAAAATGTTTACCATTAGATTTAGTATCTAGCCACAGTAGATACTCTACATTACCTGCTGGACCAGTAATGGGAGAAGTCGTTAATCCTTGATAGTTCCATCCCAGCTTAGAAGCAGCTTGCCATACTTGTAAAATAGCCTCTGCTCGATCTTGAGTATTACGAACCACTCCTTTTTTGCCAACTTTTGCTTTTCCTACCTCAAATTGGGGTTTAACTAGTAACACCACTTCTTTTGGCGCAACTAACAATTGCCAAATAGCAGGTAAAACTTTAGTCAAAGAAATAAATGATAAATCCATAACCCCGAAATCAGCAGGAGTTTCAGTCTTATACAGTGCTTCGGGAGTTAGATAACGCAAATTGGTTCTTTCTTGCAAGATTACTCTAGCATCTTGGCGTAAGCTCCAAGCTACTTGTCCATAACCCACATCTATGCCATAAACTTGCTTCGCTCCTGCTTGTAATAAACAATCGGTAAAACCTCCTGTAGAAATTCCCCCATCAAGACAAATTCTATCTCGAACCTCAATCCCAAAAGTTGCTAAAGCCTGATTTAACTTTTCTCCACCACGAGAAACATAAGGAGGTTTAGCTTGTAAAGTAATATCTGCATCTAAAGCAATCTTTGTGCCTGACTTATCAACTATTTCGCCATTAACTCTAACTTCTCCTGCTCCGATACAACGTTGTGCTTGTTGACGAGAAGCACAAAGATTCCGTTCTACCAATAAAATATCTAAACGTTGCTTGCTCAAAGTAGTCCAAATCATCGATGGTTAATCATCTATAGTTTAATCATTGATAGTAAAAATCAACTACTAAAGTTTAAAAGTACTTTTAAAATAATTTTAGGGCTTAAACTTCCGCAAAAAGCCAAAATAAAACCAGGACTCAAGCCTAGTTTTAGGGCGTTCATCCTGGAGGTGTTCGAGAAGTATCTGAATCAATAATAGAAAAAGTAGTCTTAACAAGACATCCGTAAGAAGTATTAACCTCTTAAGCAATTTGGCTAAAAAGATTAGTGAACCTAGCTCACAAAACCGATTCACCATTTGCGTTACGATCTAAAATTAATCATTAAATTAAATTTCAGTAAAAATTGCTTTATGTTTGATGCTCTCGCTGATAAGTTAGAAGATGCGTGGAAAAAACTCCGTGGTCAGGATAAGATAAGTCAATCTAATATTCAAGATGCTCTTACTGAAGTACGTCGCGCTTTATTAGCTGCTGATGTCAATCTACAAGTAGTTAAGGGTTTTATCGCTGATGTAGAACAGAAAGCTTTGGGTGCAGAAGTCCTATCAGGGGTTAACCCAGGTCAGCAATTTATCAAAATTGTCTATGATGAATTAGTTAAGGTGATGGGGGAAAGTAATGTTCCTCTCGCTCACGCTGAGCAATCACCTACAGTAATCTTGATGGCTGGTTTGCAGGGTACTGGTAAAACTACTGCTACGGCAAAACTGGCACTTTATTTACGTAAGGAAAAGCGCACCTGTTTGATGGTAGGTACTGATGTTTATCGTCCTGCTGCAATTGACCAATTGTTAACTTTGGGCAATCAAATTGATGTTCCTGTATTTGAAATGGGTACAGACGTTAATCCTGTAGAAATTGCCCGTCAAGGTTTGGTAAAAGCCCAAGAAATGGCAGTAGATACCGTCATTATCGATACAGCGGGACGCCTCCAAATCGATCCCGAAATGATGGGAGAATTGGCTCAGATTAAAGATGTCGTCAATCCTGATGAAGTTTTGTTAGTAGTGGATGCGATGACTGGGCAAGAAGCTGCTAACCTCACCCATACTTTTCATGAACAAATCGGAATAACAGGAGCAATTCTCACTAAATTAGATGGGGATAGTCGTGGTGGCGCAGCCCTATCGGTTAGACAAGTATCGGGACAACCGATCAAATTTGTCGGAACTGGGGAAAAAGTTGAAGCTCTAGAGCCATTTTATCCCGATCGCCTCGCATCGCGAATTTTAAATATGGGGGATATTCTGACCCTCGTTGAAAAAGCTCAAGAAGAGTTCGATTTGGCTGATGCTGCCAATATGCAAGCCAAAATTATGGAAGCGCGGTTCGATTTTAATGACTTTTTAAAGCAAATGCGCCTCCTTAAAAATATGGGTTCTCTCGGTGGAGTACTCAAGCTGATTCCTGGGATGAATAAACTCAGTGGTGCGGATTTAGAGAAAGGAGAAATCCAACTCAAACGCACTGAAGCGATGATTAATTCTATGACTAAGCAAGAACGAGCCGAACCCGAACTCTTAGCCCAATCTCCGAGTCGTCGCCGTCGTGTGGCAAAAGGTTCAGGATTTGCCGAAAAAGATGTCGGAAAACTAGTAAAAGACTTTACCAGAATGCGATCGCTGATGCAACAGATGGGTAGCGGTGGTATGCCAGCTATGCCTGGAATGGGTGGCGGTATGCCTGGCATGGGCGGGATGTTTGGTGGTGGTATGCCTGGAATGGGTGGCGGTATGCCTGGATTTCGCGGTTATCAGGGAACTGAAACGAAGAAAAAGAAAAAGAAAAACAAGAAAAAGAAGGGTTTTGGAAATCTCTAAATTGAGGTAATTAGGGATTGGAATGAGGAGAGTTGAGGCTCGGCAACTATTACTGTTCTCTAGTTCCTAGTTCCCTTGCTTTACGAAACTTAGTCTTTTTTGATAACAGTTATTCCTAAGATAGTAAATACTGTGATTAAAATTTACCTTCTGTTTCTATGTCTTCGGCTAGCAATCTTTCTCTAACTCGTCGTCCGCGTCGTCTCCGTCGTACCCCAGCTTTACGGCGGATGGTACAAGAAACCCAATTAACAGTTAACGATCTGATTTATCCTGTATTTGTGGTGGAAGGGGAAAATCTTCAAGAAGAAATTCCCTCAATGCCAGAATGTTATCGCTATTCTTTAGATTTACTGCTCAAAGAAGTAACAGATGCTTATAATTTAGGAATTAATGCGATCGCACTTTTCCCCAAAGTTTCCGAAGCAAAAAAAGATAATCAGGGAACAGAAAGTTACAATCCTGAAGGCTTAGCCCAACGGACGGTAAGAGCGATTAAACAAGAAATTCCTGAAATTACCATAATCACTGATGTGGCTCTCGATCCTTTTTCGACTTATGGTCATGATGGCATTGTAGAAGACGGCAAAATTCTTAACGATGAAACTGTTGCCGTGTTAGTCAAGATGGCAATTTCTCAGGCGGAAGCAGGTGCGGATCTTGTTGCCCCTTCAGATATGATGGATGGAAGAATCGGCGCAATTCGTCAAGGTTTAGATGCAGCAGGCTATATTGATGTAGGGATTCTCGCTTATTCAGCTAAATACGCTTCTGCTTATTATGGTCCTTTTCGAGATGCTTTAGGTTCTGCGCCTCAATTTGGCGATAAGCAAACTTATCAGATGAATCCAGCTAATGCTCAAGAAGCAATTACTGAAGTTGCCCTAGATATCGCTGAAGGTGCAGATATTGTGATGGTTAAACCAGCACTAGCTTATCTCGATATTATTCGTCGTCTCAAAGAATATACTGATTTACCTGTTGCAGCCTATAACGTTAGTGGTGAATATGCCATGATCAAAGCTGCTGCGGAAAAAGGTTGGATTGATGAAAAGAAAATTGTTTTAGAAACTTTAGTTAGTATGAAGCGGGCTGGGGCGGATTTAATTTTAACTTATTTTGCTAAGCAAGTTGCTTTAATGTTGCGCTAGTAGGATACGGCAATGAGCTACAAGCGATCGCCTGTAGCTCGCTAAACCTTAAGATCGGGTTTCTTTTCCCTTAACTTCAGCTTTAGAATCTGTGGAAAACTCAGGATAATTTGTGGGAAATTCGAGTTATCTGTGGAAAAAGTTTCGTTAAAATCTATTTCGGAAAATTTCTTCAGGAAAATAAAATAATAGTGGAGCCGAGCAGAGTCGAACTGCTGTCCAGACTGGGTATTAACTGTTCGCTCATTCACAGGCTTAGTTCTTCTTGTCCTCAGAACGGGAACCATCACTTATCCCTGATGGTGGGATTCTCTAGTAAAGTCTTTACTCTTCGGTTGACTAGAGACAACCTTAGAGTGCATCCGTTGGGGTTGACTCTTAGTCCTTAACGGAGTCAAACTAAGAGCGAGCAAGTCTAGTTAGACTTAGGCTAATACCGCCTGACGCTCGAATTTTACGATGTTGTTTGCATCTATATTTAATTGAGCCTGTATTTACGAGAGTGGACTCAATCTCTCGACCTGAATCACAAATTAGCTTTAATCAGCCTGTCGAAACCGTTACGGCCCCTTGTGATATTTTGATTATAGCGAATTTATCGTCAATCTAGCCACTCAAAAAATTAATTAATTGATGATTATTGCTAGACTCTGGCTTAGTCTTTGCTAAACTAGACTAAATTATTAACTTGGTACTATTTTACTGTTTATGACTCTTAATGTGGTTAATTTAGTAGGGCGCGCTGGCGCTAATCCTGATATCAAATATTTTGATTCGGGGAGTGTAGTGTGTAAAGTTACTTTAGCGGTAAATCGCCCAACTCGCAATAGCGATCAACCTGATTGGTTTAATCTCGAAATGTGGGGCAAAACCGCAGAAATAGCGGGTAATTATGTTCGCAAAGGTAGTTTAATTGGAATTAAAGGTTCTTTAAAAATCGAGACCTGGACAGATCGCAATACAGGTAAGGAACGTTCTAAACCAGTGATCAGAGTGGATCGCCTAGACTTATTAGGCGCAAAACGAGATGCCGATCCTGATGCGGTAGGAGGATACTCTAGTGATAGCGAATTTTAGTTAGATGCTCGAACAAAGGCGCGATTTTCTATGGCTATGGGGTTTTGGGATTGCAGCCTTTGTTCTTTATACTTTTAATTTGGGGAATGTGCCTCTTAGAGACTGGGATGAGGCTATTGTAGCTGGTGTCTCTCGCGAAATTTATCGCCATGCTGCTGATGATACTTGGCTGTATCCGCAAAATATTGGTGGTGTACCTTATTGGAACAAACCCCCTCTAATTCATTGGTTAATCGCAATTTGTTACGCCATTTTTGGGGTTAATGAGTGGAGTAGTCGCTTTCCTGGTGCTATTTTAGCTGCTTTATCTGTACCGCTGCTTTATCTGATTGGTCGGCTAATTTTTCCTCTTAGGATCTCTGCTACTTTAGCGACATTAGTCTATCTAACTTTAATTCAAATGGTACGACATGGACGATTAGCCATGTTAGATGGAGCGATCGCCTGTTGGTTTTGTCTGACGATGTTAGGCTTATTAATCACCCGTTTTGAGGTGCGTGGCTTATGGTTAGTCGGAATAGGATTAAGCGCAGCTTGTTTGACTAAAGGAATTGCCATTGGTGTCTTATTAGGAGCGATCGCTCTAACTTTTTGGTGGCTCGAAGCTAAAGTAGAACAACGCAATTTCCTATCTTTGACGAAATTGCTACTAACAATTAGTTTAAGTTTTCTGCCTGTAATAGTTTGGTATAGTCTGCAATATTGGCGTTACGGACCAGAATTTTTAGGCATTAATTTAGGGGAACAAACTTTTAGTCGGCTCTGGAATACTTTAGAAAATAATCAGGGTCAACCTTGGTATTATTTAGGAATATTAGCTAAAGATACTTTACCTTGGCTGTGGTTTTTACCAGGAGGGATTAAGTTAGCGTTGCAACAACGAGATCGCTTGTGGGCAAAACTAGTTTTAGTCTGGGGTGGAGTTTACTTTTTAGCGATTAGTTTGATGGCGACCAAACTCCCTTGGTATATTATTCCTGTCTATCCTGCGATCGCTTTAATTATTGGCGCAAATTTAGCCAAGATATGGCATCACTATTTTATTGTTCGTAATTATCGAGCAATTATTTTCTTTTCGCTGCTAACTGTTGTCGGTGCAGTAGCAAGTATTATTTACAGTGGATCTCCCCAACCAGAGGAGCGTGATTTACTGCTAGTTTTTCTAACACTAACTCTAGGTTTAGGAACTACTAGTCTTTTACTGTATCGGCGATCGCGCTACTTTATTGTCACTATCGGAATCAGTTTATATCTAGGATTATTATTTTTGTTTAACACTAGCCATTGGAATTGGGAATTAGCAGAACAATATCCTGTTAAGCCTGTGGCAAAAATGATCCAAGCAGTCACTCCACCAAAAAAGATTATTTATACCTCCTATGGCGATCATCGTCCCGCTCTCAATTTTTATAGCGATCGCCTGATCATCCCTCTGTCTGATGCACAATTGCAAAAAGTTTGGCTAGAATCTTCATCTGTCTATTTTTTACTTTCACCTGATGCCTTAACCAGAGTAAATTTATTGGATATGAAGCTAGTAAGTACTACAGAATCCTGGACAATAGTTACCAAAAAAACTCAATATTAGTAGCATCTAACGGCTTACCAACTCATAAGCTGTCACGCATTTAATTTGCTTGTTGTGGCTGAGATGGGGGACTGGGAGAAAGGGAGATGGATTATAACCGTTTTTTGCCTAATTAAATAATATGGAGTTTAAATGATTAACAGCTATATATAGTGTTTAATTTATGACCGCGGAAGGCGGTCAACGCAGGCACCGTCGTTTCACGGCAGAGTACCGATGACTTAACACTAAATATAGACTGAAGCTAATTAATAAGCGATCGCTTTAAAAAAGAGGGTTAACTTGAAAATCTCTAAAAGCTAACAGCTAACACCCAATAGCTAATAGCTATAAACCAGTTGACAAATAACACACACCCTTAACTTGTCACCAATACACTTTGCCCTATTTTCCAGCCAAAGGAAGTGGTTTAATTACCAGTCAGAGAGACTCTGTATTAAAAAGCCTCTCGCTTTTTCTAACTTTATAAGCTTGATTCATTGTTACTTTTGGACAATGAAGAACGAAGGTTGATAGACATTGTCCAACTTAAAATTAACCTACAGTACCTTCTAGTTTCAGACTTAGTAGCTTATCTGCTTCGGCAGCAAACTCCATTGGTAACTCGTTTAAAACATCTTTACAAAAACCACTAACCAACATCGAAACTGCATCTTCCTCAGAGATACCACGTTGTGCAAAGTAAAATAGCTGTTCTTCGCCAATTTTTGCCGTAGAAGCTTCATGTTCAACCTTAGCTGTGTTGTTATCCACTTGAATATAAGGAAAAGTGTTAGCTTCAGCATTATCGCCAATCAACATCGAGTCGCACTGAGAATAGTTACGCGCACCCTTGGCTTTAGCACCCATTTTGACTAACCCGCGATAACTACCTTTGGATTCTCCCGCCGAAATTCCTTTAGAAATAATAGTACTGCGGGTATTTTTACCGATATGAATCATTTTTGTTCCTGTATCTGCTTGCTGCTTGTTGTTAGTCAAAGCAATCGAGTAAAATTCTCCTACAGAATTATCTCCGATCAATACACAACTTGGATATTTCCAAGTAATTGCCGAACCAGTTTCAACCTGTGTCCAAGAGATTTTAGAATTAACTCCTTTACATAAGCCTCTTTTCGTTACAAAGTTGTAAATACCCCCTTTGCCGTTTTCATCACCAGCAAACCAGTTTTGGACAGTAGAATATTTAATCTCGGCATTGTCTAAGGCTACTAATTCTACCACTGCTGCATGGAGTTGATTGGTGTCATACATCGGTGCAGTACAACCTTCTAAATAACTAACAGATGCACTTTCTTCTGCCACAATGAGGGTACGTTCAAACTGTCCTGTTTCGCCATCATTAATCCGAAAATAGGTAGATAACTCCATAGGACAAGTTACCCCTTTAGGAATGAACACAAATGAGCCATCGCTAAATACAGCAGAGTTTAAAGCTGCAAAATAGTTATCTGCTACAGGTACAACACTACCCAAATATTTTTTGACTAGTTCAGGATGTTCTTGAAGTGCTTCAGAAATAGAACAAAAAATTACGCCATCTTCTGCTAGTTTCTCCTTGAAAGTAGTGCCAATAGAGACACTGTCAAAAATTGCATCTACCGCTACATTGCTCAATCTCTTTTGCTCTGAAAGAGGAATTCCTAACTTATCAAAAGTTTCTAACAATGCTGGATCGACTTCTTCTAGGCTATCTAACTTGGCTTTTTTCTGTTTGGGGGCAGAGTAATAGACAATATCCTGATAATTAATCTGTGGATATCCGACGTGCGCCCAATTTGGTTCGGTCATTTTAAGCCACTGACGATAGGCTTTGAGCCGAAATTCTAGCATAAATTCTGGTTCATTTTTTTTCGTCGAAATTAAGCGAATTACCGCTTCACTTAATCCACGAGGAATTGTATCTTTTTCAATATCAGTGATGAAACCATATTTGTAGGGTTGGTTAACAAGATTTTTGACTGTGGTACTCATAGTTTGCTCTGGTTGGTACTAAATAGAAGCTTTAAAAAAGAGGAGTATTTACAAACTCATTATGCAACTCCTACTTTATTTAAACAACAAATTTGTTGTTTAAGTCTATTGTAGGTTACATTAACAACAAAGATGTTGTCAAAGTCGCTAAATTTTTTTGGTGACTGGGAGTTGAGAAGTAGCTAAATTTTAGAATATATAATTCGCAATTTACCATGAAGACTACTAGTTTCCCATCTACCAAACAAAGTATCTTACAATACCTTCTTAAGCAGGGTCAGGGAAAAGCTACCGAACTAGCTAAGGCTTTGAAATTAAGCTCTCAAGCGATTCGCCGTCATCTCAGCGAACTAGAGGCAGAAAGCTTAATTGAGTATAATTCGGTACAACAAGGTATGGGAAGACCTCAACATATCTATCGATTAAGTAAAAAAGGACGGTTGCTTTTTCCTAACGGTTACGGAAAATTTACAGTTTCTTTTTTAGATACTTTAGTCGAAACTGTGGGAGAAGACGGCGTTAGTAAAGTATTAGAGAAACAATGGCAAAGAAAAGCGCAAGAATATCGCGATCGCTTGGGTAGTGGCACTTTATTAGAAAGAATTGCCAAACTTGTACAAATTCGTCAAGAAGAAGGTTATATGGCGGAATTGCACCAACAAAATTCCCAAAACTTTATCCTTACAGAGTATAACTGTGCTATTTCTGAAGTCGCAACATCCTATCCTAAAATCTGCGGACACGAATTAGAAATGTTTTCCGCGATACTCCCTGATTGTCAAATAGAGCGGACTCATTGGCTGAATAGTGGCGAGCATCGTTGTGGATATTTAATCCAAGCTAGAAAAATCTAGCAATATAAGCCTGATTTCAACTAAAAGTTTTAATGTTTATAAAAATCCCAAGAAAAAGAACGGTCTTCTACGTCACCTTGATTACCCCATTCTTCTGAAGGTTCTAAAATTGTTTCTGGTTCTGTCTCTTCTGTCAGATTAAACTCAGATATTGATACTTCTGCCGAATCGGTTTCGTTAGTAGTTGATTCTGATTCATTGAGTAAATTCCAGTCAAAACCTTGTTTGGGTTCAATAGCTTCTAAAGATTCAATTTCAGCTTTTGTGGAAATACTAAAAAAATTAATTGTTAGTAAGCTGAGAACTACTACCATTATTTTGTTTGAGTAATACATGAGAACAGTCCGTTTGCTCTAGAGTTGCTATTTATAGTGTAAAAAAAGATCGATTTATTTTCATCATTAACTAGATTTTCTGTCTTTAGCTAGATTAAATAGAAGCGCGATCGCCATATATTAAAGGATAGTTTTAAATCTAAATCAAATGTCAGAACCAGTTAAACTAACTCAAGAAGAAATTCGCTTAAAAGAAAATCAAGAACGTCAAGCTTACTGGCGAAGATGGGGGAGTTATTTAAGCGATCGCCAGTGGGGGACAGTTAGAGAAGATTACAGTCAGGATGGTTCTGCTTGGGATTATTTTAGTTTTGAACAGTCACATTATCGGGCTTATCGTTGGGGAGAAGATGGCATTGGTGGGTTTTCGGACAATCATCAAAGATTATGTTTTGCTCTAGCATTATGGAATGAGCGCGATCCTTTTTTAAAAGAAAGATTTTTTGGCTTAACTAATAGCCAGGGTAATCATGGAGAAGACGTTAAAGAGTATTATTTTCAGCTAGATAATACGCCGACTCACTCTTATATGAAGTTGCTTTATAAGTATCCACAAGCAGCTTTTCCTTATTGGCAAATTGAAAAAGAAAATCAAAAGCGGGGTTTAAGAGATCGAGAATTTGAGTTGCTTGATACAGAGATTTTTGCTGAAGATAATTATTTTGATGTCACTATAGAGTATGGGAAGGCTACCGATGAAGATATTTTAATTTTTATTCAGATTACTAATCGCAGTTCTGAGACTAAGACAATTCATTTATTACCAACACTTTGGTTTCGGAATATCTGGTCTTGGGGTTACGAGGTAGAAAAGCCACGCTTGAAAATATATGAACAAACAGAATCATTTAGTGTTATCGAAGCTCAACATCCCGACTTAGGTAAAAGATGGCTTTATTGCGCTCATCCCGTGCCAGAAAATCTCTCTAATCCGACGTTATTATTTACCGAAAATAATACCAACTACGAAAGATTATCGGGTAATCAAAATGAAACCCCTTATGTTAAAGATGCTTTTCATCAATATGTAGTCAACGACAAAAAAGCAGCAGTTAATCCTGATAACATTGGTACTAAATTTGCTGCTTATTACTCTTTAGAGATAGCTGGTGGGGAAACTACTGCTATTCAGTTAAGACTTAGTAATCAGCCCGATCTAAAAAATCCTTTTGGTCAAGCATTTAATGATATTTTTCAAATTCGACAGCAAGAAGCGGATGAATTTTACCAGCGGGTTTCACCCCATCCGATGAGTGAGGAATTAAAAAAGATTCAACGCCAAGCTTTTGCAGGAATGCTGTGGAATAAACAGTATTATCATTATGTGATTGATACTTGGTTACAAGGCGATCCTGGAACACCTCCTCCTCCTGAAGCCCATCAACAAGGGAGAAATAGTGATTGGGTACATATTCATATTGATGATGTGATTTCAATGCCCGATAAGTGGGAATATCCTTATTTTGCAGCTTGGGATTTAGCTTTTCATATGATACCTTTTGCTGCCATTGACCCTGACTTTGCCAAAAAACAATTAAACCGTTTGACTCGTGAATGGTATATGCACCCCAATGGACAAATGCCAGCTTATGAATGGGATTTTAATGGCGTAAATCCGCCTGTTCATGCTTGGGCTACTTGGCGAGTTTATACAATAGAACGCAAACTTTATGGACGCGGGGATAAAAAGTTTTTAGAAAGAGTTTTTCAAAAGTTACTCTTAAATTTTACTTGGTGGATTAATCAGCACGACGACGACAATAATAATGTTTTTCAAGGTGGTTTTTTAGGTCTGGATAATATCGGCATTTTTAATCGCGGTGGCGAATTACCGACAGGAGGAAAACTATCTCAATCTGATGGCACTAGCTGGATGGCGATGTATTGTCTAAACTTACTAACCATTGCTTTAGAATTAGCCCAAGATAATCCCGTTTATGAAGACATAGCTAGTAAGTTTTTTGAACATTTTCTCTATATCGTAGATGCGATGAATCATATCGGGTCAGAAGGAACTGATCTTTGGGATGAAGCAGAAGGCTTTTATTATGACGTGTTGCACCTACCCAATGGCAAAGATGTTACCCTAAAAGTGCGATCGCTGGTGGGTTTAATTCCTTTGTTGGCGGTAACGACTATCGAACAAGAAACTTTTGAACAGCTACCAGGATTTAGAAATCGGGTAGAATGGTTTATTCACAACCGACCGCAACTTAGTCGCAACATTGCTTGTATGGAAGGATGCGATAATGACTCCCGCAGACTTTTAGCTGTAGTCGATGAAACTAAACTTCAAAAAATCTTGCAAAAAATGTTAGACGAAACCGAGTTCTTAAGTAACTATGGGATTCGTTCTTTATCTCGTTATCATCAACAAGAGCCTTATACTTTAGTTTGGGATGGTCAAGAATACGAAGTAAGCTATACTCCAGCCGAATCTGAAAGTCAGATGTTTGGTGGTAACTCTAACTGGCGTGGACCAATTTGGTTTCCCGTTAACTATCTAATTATTGAAGCTTTGCAAAAATTTGACCATTACTATGACGGTAAATTTAAAGTAGAATGTCCCACTGGTTCGGGTAAGATGATGACTTTATGGGAAGTCGCTGCTGAACTAGAAAAACGCTTGATTAGTATTTTTCTAACTCAAGAATCGGGACAGCGACCTGTATATGGAGACTTCCAGCAGTTTCAATCCGATCCCCATTGGCAGGATTTATTTTTGTTTCACGAATACTTTCACGGCAACAATGGTGCGGGTTTAGGTGCATCCCATCAGACAGGTTGGACGGGTTTGGTGGCAAAACTAATTATGCAATGTAGTGAGTATGGCAGTTTTGACAAGAAATAAGAATGCAAAAATGTTTGATTTATGGCAACTGTCAAATAGAACCGCTGCGAGAAATTTTAAAAAGTAGTTTTGATTTTACTAACAATTATCAGTTTATCGATTTAAAACCCGTTCATTTATTAACTAAACATGATCTCAAAGATCTAGAAAATAAAATTGCTGAAACGGATTTATTAATTCATCAATTAGTATCTGATGATTATCAAGGAATTAAAGAGTTAGGAACTAATTATCTACGCAGTCGTTTAGCTCCCAATGCACGAGCGATCGCCATTCCTGGAGCTTATTTTACTGGCTATCATCCTGCCATTATTAGTCTTAAAGATGCTGATGGTAACAAGATTACTGAACCTTGTGATTATCACGATGTCAATCTATTATATTTATTTGACCGCGGAAAAACTGTAACAGAAGTAGTTGATTTGATTCAACAAAATAATTTTTATCAACCAAAATATGTGTTAGATAATTTAGCAGCAACTCTTAAGGAATTGCGCCTTCGTGAAACAGAATTAGATATTAATATTAGTAATTTTATTAGTGAAAATTATCAAAGACAAAAATTATTTCACACCATAAATCATCCAGGCATCACCTTACTTAGTTATCTAGCTAATCGTCTATTAGAATTCTTAGAATTACCCGTTAATAATAATTCTCTACAAACTGAAGTATTAGACTTCACTATTTTTCCAATTTATCCTGCTGTAGCTAAAGCCTTAGCACTTGATTTTAGAATTAACTCCCAATACTGTATTAAAGGAGAGTTTTTAACTCTAACACAAGCAGTAGAATTATTCTTTGATTTTTATGCTAAAAATCGAGAATTAGTTAAATTAAACATCATTGAACATCAAGAAAAATACGCGGTAACAGTTTGTGGAATTCAGGTTAAACCAACCCAAATTTTTAATGCTCAGCTATTAAATAATTCAGAAAATAATGATGATTTATTAGATAGTTTGCGTCAACAAAGCTTTCAAGACTTGTTAGATTTAGCCGAACAACATTGTCAAAATCAACGCCATGAAACAGCAATTGCTTTATGTCAAGCAGCCTTAAAAATAGAACCTCAAAGTATTCAAGGATGGCGACAACTAGCCTATTGTTATGAAGCCAAAGGAGAATTAAACTCAGCCATTGCAGCTAGCGATCGCGCTATTAAAATCGCTCCCGAACAAGCAGACATTACGATTCATCAAGGGAGACTTTTAGAGTTACAAGGTAACACTCGTTCTGCTAAAGAATTATATCAACAAGCAATTGCGCTTGATCCAGCACAACCACCTTGGGTATATCGACATCTAGGTAATGTTTTAATGCCAGAAAATAATTTTGCAGCAGCAATTACCGCTTATCAACAGGCGATCGCTCTTAATCCTAATTTTGGGGCGCAAATTTATCTGAGTCTCGCTGATGCTTACGAACAACAAAAACAATGGCATTTAGCTAAAAATGCTTACAATCAAGCTTTAAAAATTAATCCCGATCTTCAAGCACAAATTACCCAAAAACTCGAAACCATGAATAAATGCTAAATATCAATTTAACCTAACAATATTTTGATTAAACTAAATTGAAATAGTCAGGTGTCGCTGATGAGTCAAACTGTAGAAAAAATCATTTGGACAACTCAAGATTTACCATTTCTCCCTCAAAACGAATCAGTTAATTATGAACTTATTGATGGAGAGTTATTTGTGACTAGATCGCCTCACCGCCTACATCAACAAAGTTGTGTTAAATTAGCTCGTTATCTCGATTCTTGGTCAGAAAGCAGTGGTTTAGGTGAAACTATCATTGCGCCTGGAATGATTTTATCTAATATTGATAGTGTTATTCCTGATGTAGTTTGGGTTAGTCAAAAAAGGCTTGCACAAATTGAAGATGAAGCAGGGCATTTATTAGGTGCGCCAGAGTTAGTTATTGAAGTTTTATCTCCAGGAAAAAATAACAAAAGTCGCGATAAAGAAAGTAAATTAAAGTTATATTCTATTTATGGTGTTACCGAATATTGGATCTGCGATCGCTTTACTAAACAAGTGAGTATTTATCGGCGAGAAAACGCCAGATTAGTTTTAGTTGCGACTCTGTTAGAAAACGATTTTATTACCTCTCCTTTATTACCAAAATTTAGTTGTGTGGTAAATCAGTTATTTAGATAACTTAATTATTAACTAAATTAATTAAATATAAATATCTAGGTATGATCTTAGCAAAGCTAGCAAATCCGATAAAAACCATAATTAATTTTTTTAAGTTAACTCTCAATCGCTACTTAGGGATTAATTTTATGGGTAATAAACTTGGCGACATTTTTAATTTTTTACAGCTTACCGACTCTATCGCTACAGCAGGACAACCAACCAAACAACAATTATCTTTAGTTAAAGATGCTGGTTATAAAACCGTGATTAATTTGGCTACTGCAACCTCAGAAAATGCTTTACCTAATGAACGAGAAATTGTTGAAATATTAGGAATGAAATATATTCATATTCCTGTAGATTTTAATAATCCTACTTCAGAGAATTTTGCTGATTTTTGTCAAGCAATGCACGAAAATCAGCAACAGTCTTTACTAGTTCACTGTGCTGCGAATCTGAGAGTGGCTGCTTTTATGTATATTTATCGCCTGAGGCAAGAAAATATAAATAGTGAACAGGCGAAAAGAGATTTAGCTAAAGTTTGGACTCCTAATGAGACATGGCAACGGTTTATTGACAGTCAGTTATAGATTAATTAATAATTGTGGCAACAAATCAAATACTATACGCTATCTGTGACACTACTAAAGTGGAAGTTGTTAACTTTGCAGCCAGGAATAACACTACTACCACATCTTTTAGTAGCGCTTAAATCAGTTATATTCTCCAGCATCTCTGGTAAAGATTGATTAAACCGCAAGTTTTTAATTGGGTGAGTAATTTTTCCCGCTTTAATTAAAAAAGTACCATCTCTAGTCATTCCTGTAACTTCGAGGGTGCGAGGATTAATGTAGCGCACATACCAAGCACGAGTTACTAAAATTCCCTGTTCGGTATTGCTAATTAGATCGGCAATAGTTCGATCTCCGCCACTCATCACTACAGGATATAGACCCCCTGTCGGTTGCTGCTGCTGTTGCTGCGCCCAATAACGACTGTAAGAAAGTGTCTGAGGCATACCGTCTTTAACTATTTCTAAATAGCTATTAGGAAGCCCATCACCAAAAAAGCGACTCGATTGTAATAAAGGATGGCTCGGATTACGTTGTATCTGAACTTTTTGGCTAAATA
Organism: Xenococcaceae cyanobacterium; assembly: GCA_051155735.1. GTDB lineage: Bacteria > Cyanobacteriota > Cyanobacteriia > Cyanobacteriales > Xenococcaceae > JASJCP01. The sequence goes on along the minus strand of DAXETX010000074.1, from coordinate 22,044 downwards.
ATTGTTCTCCTATGCGATTTCCTGCTGGTTTCCCCTCATTATCGCTGTGAGACATAAAAGAACGCCCTTCGTCCGCAGCCCTAGCGTCCAGATTCCAGATAACCCAAGGTAATAAACTAGCCATCGCCGAGGGTTCAAAAATAACAGTATAGTCTCCTGGTTCTATTGCTTGAGCATTACGAGAAGCGATCGCCCGTTCGATCACTTTTGCTGTAGTTTCTAATAAAGGTAATTGTTCGATCCCGATAGCTGTTTCTCTACCCCAACTCGAACCATTGTCAATTCTGGCGGTAAAGCTAAAATCAGCTTCAGTAGAGCGATCGCAAGCCCTTAAGCCTAGAGAGTTACCGATCCCATAGAGAGAAACATCAGTACTAAGCGTACCTGAGCCATTAATGCCTTGTTGTTTAGCTTGATTACAGACTTGTTGTAACATTTCTCCTTTAGTTAGGGGTGAAATATTAGCTGTCGCCAGATCGAAAGCAGGTTTCCTCGCTTCATAGGTTTGAGGTGATAATAACTCCACCCATTCGGGGTCTTCTGGGGCAAACTGGGCTAAAGCCTCACAACGGCGTAAAGTCGCAACTATCGCATCGCGGTCTAATTCGGTAGTAGCAGCAGCAGCACTACGCTTGCCAAAATAACTAGTAAGGGTGAGATTGAAGCGATTTTTATGAACATTTTGACTAATTTGATTTTCACTGAATCGACTCAAAGCAGACTCACTGCTACTCAAACTCACAAATATTCCTTCGGCTTGGGATTGGGCGAGCGCAAATTCAATGAGATCTAAAGCTGCTTCGGTACTTAAAATTTTATTGGCAGTGGCTAGAGTCATTTCGGTAATCAGTAAACAGTGATCAGTATATAAAGTAATGATAGGATTATCTTTTGCAGATATGGAATAAAAATTATGGCAGAAACTTTAATGTTTAACGCGCTGCGAGAAGCCACGGACGAGGAAATGGGGCGAGATAACACCGTCTTCGTTTTAGGGGAAGATGTCGGACATTATGGTGGCTCGTATAAAGTTACTAAAGACCTTTATAAAAAATATGGCGAATTAAGAGTTTTAGATACTCCTATCGCCGAAAATAGTTTTTGTGGCATGGCAGTAGGTGCAGCTTTAACAGGTTTGCGTCCCATTATTGAAGGGATGAACATGGGCTTTTTACTCTTAGCCTTTAACCAAATTGCTAACAATGCAGGAATGCTGCGCTATACTTCTGGTGGTAATTTTAAGATTCCGATGGTGATTAGAGGTCCTGGCGGTGTAGGAAGACAGCTAGGGGCAGAACATTCTCAAAGATTAGAAGCTTATTTTCATGCCGTACCAGGATTAAAAATCGTCGCTTGTTCTACGGCTTACAATGCCAAAGGACTTTTAAAAGCAGCTATTAGAGATGATAATCCTGTCTTATTTTTTGAACACGTTTTACTTTACAACCTCAAAGAAGAATTACCTGAAGAAGAATACATCGTTCCTCTAGACAAAGCTGAACTTGTCCGTTCGGGAAAAGATGTCACTATTTTGACCTACTCTCGGATGCGTCATCATTGTACTCAAGCAGCTAAAACTTTAGTCAAAGAAGGTTATGACCCAGAAATTATCGATCTAATTTCCCTCAAACCCTTTGATATGGAAACCATTGCTGCTTCTATTAGAAAAACCCACCGCGTTATTGTCGTCGAAGAATGCATGAAAACAGGTGGGATTGGTGCAGAATTAGTCGCTTTAATCAACGACCAACTATTTGATGAATTAGATGCGCCTGTGTTGCGCTTATCCTCTCAAGATATTCCGACTCCTTATAACGGTATGTTAGAAAGATTAACTATTGTTCAGCCAGAACAAATCATTGAAGCGGTACAAAAGATGATGGCACTACGCATTTAAACTAGTGGTGGGCAATGTCCCACCTATTTACTAATTGATTATTTACTTTATAAATCTGTAGCTTCATTCCTAGCTACACTACCGAAAATCTTGACATTGTAAGCACCATGCTTGGCTGCAATCGCGAGAATTTCCGTTCTTTTGTCTTGAATCAGTTTTGCAAGTTGCATCGTTTTAGTTGACACTTTCTCGTAAAAAACTGTATTGAGGCTTGAGTTGCTGCCCAATTTTTTGTTGCCAAGTTTCTAACTCAGCTAAAAACTCAGGCTTGTTTAACCCGCTACGCCACAGAATAAACGCATCTTCTCCTGTTTTAGGATAATAATTTTTGCGTCTTCCTGCTATTTTAAACCCAAATTTCTCATATAATGCGATCGCAGGATGATTGGTTGTTTTGACTTCAAGAGTTGCTTTTTCTAGCTTTCGAGTTACTACGTCTTGAAATAAAGCAGACAATAATAGCTGTCCTAAGCCCTGTCGGTGATAATCAGGATGAATTCCTAATAAAGTAATATGTGCTTCTTCGACAATTGACCATAAACAGCCAATACCAATTAATTTTTCTGGTAAATCAGTTTCTCGCAAAATTAGCAACAGCATAGTACTGTTAGGACTATTAATCTCTCTTTTATATCCTTCTGCTGACCAAATATTTCCAAAACAAAGCCGATCTAAAACTAAAATCTCAGGAATTTGCGCTACTGTGGCATATTGAATTAACAATAATTTCATATTTTATTTTTTCTTATAGCAAAATACTTTATAGCAATCATATTTGAGTCGCGAAAATTATTAGTTTTGAGTGTTATTAGTCTTTTGTCATTTTTTGGTTTCATGAATGATTTAGGATTGCTATATAAGATAATTAATTTAAAAAATATTAATAAATTATCGGTAGTTAGTCCAAAAGTTTTAGATTATTAAATAATATTGTAATCAGAAATCATTAGTATTTATAATTAGAATTTACCTAACGACATCTAAATTTTATTGATAATTCGTAAAATTTTAGCGAGCAAGTACATTTTTTATTGACAAAATTTTATTTTACAAGTGAAGAAATTAAATAAACTGTTCTCTTTAATTATAATTATTTCGGTGATTTCTGTACTATTCGTTAGTAGTATTCAAACTCAACCTCTAGTTAATTATCCAATTTATCAAATAACTCAAGCTGCTACTGATAATCAGCCTCCTAGTTCTGAAAAATGGCGACCAATGACAGAAGCAGAAATAACAAAGACTTGGAATTATATTTTAAATAGTCCTTTAGGTATTGCTGCTCTTAATCAATTGGCAATTGAAGGGTTTATTAGTCCTAATTGTCCAAAAAGTTTCTATGCAAGTCAACAATATGGTTTATTTCAAATCTTACTACAAGTTAAGTGTTCTAGTCCTCAAGGTATTTCTATCGCCAAGTCTTATCAAGAAATGCGCCTTATTTTAAATCGCTTTGAAGATAATATTGAAAGTTTTGATGTAGAAAGAATTTATGTCTCAGAGTAAAATTTTAATTCTCACCACTGCAACCAGACCATCAGCCTATAAAATTAGATGATAGTATCTTACGCTATTTTCACTTAGAAACTCATCAATTATGCTCTCGACAGACCGCAGTTCCCAAAATTCAGGATATCGTTACTTACCTCAGATCGATAGTTGGGATGCTCTACCATCTCCAAATCAACAATTATTACCCCTAACCGCAAAAGTTAACAGCAAAGATAATTTAGAAATTGGTGGCTGCGAAGTTACAAGTTTAGTCGAGCGATATGATTCCCCTTTGTATATTCTCGATGAGGTAACTCTCAGAACCGCGTGTCGGCAATATCGTGATGGTTTTACTCAATACTACTCAGGTGAATCTCAAGTAATTTACGCCTCTAAAGCTTGGAGTTGTCTAGCCGTATGCAGCATTATCAACAGTGAAGGCTTAGGCTTTGATGTAGTATCAGGAGGCGAAATTTATACAACTCTCCAAGCAGGAGTAAGCAGCGAAAATATTTATTTTCATGGCAATAATAAATCTGCTGCGGAGTTAGAATTTGCTGCTAGTAAAGGCTGTCAAATTATTGTCGATAACTGGCTAGAATTAAAAACCTTGACTCAGATAGCAGCAGCTTTTAGTAATAACACTCCCATCAAAATCTTATTACGACTTACGCCAGGGATTGAATGTCATACTCATGAGTATATTCGGACAGGTCATCTAGACAGTAAGTTTGGCTTCGATCCCAATCAAATTGAGTCCGTTTTGGCTTTTGTGGCGCAGCAACCTGGTTTAGAATGTGTTGGCATACACGCTCATATTGGTTCACAAATTTTTGAGCGTCAACCCCACCAAGATTTAGCAGATGTCTTAGTGCAGTGGTTGAAAAAAGCGCAAGGTTATGGTTTACCAGCGACAACCCTCAATGTTGGAGGTGGTTTGGGAATTTGCTACACTGAATCCGATGACCCTCCTAGTATTACTGAATGGGTTAAAGCGGTCGCTAGTGCGGTAGAATCTGCTTGCAGTCGCTATCAACTCGACCTACCTAAACTAATTGCTGAACCAGGACGCTCCTTAATCGGAAGTGCTTGCGTCACAGCTTACACTATCGGTAGTAATAAAGCAGTACCAGGAATTCGCCAATATCTTACTGTAGATGGTGGAATGTCGGATAATCCGCGCCCTATTACTTATCAGTCTGTGTATCGCGCTGTGGTAGCCAATAAAATGTCAGCACCGCTAACCGAAACGGTAACAATCGCGGGAAAGCATTGTGAGTCGGGAGATATCGTAATCAAAGATGCTACGATGCCGATCACAGAACCAGGAGACATCTTGGTAGTTATGGCAACTGGAGCTTACAATTACAGCATGGCATCAAATTATAATCGGATCGGACGACCCGCAGCCATCCTAGTTAATCAAGGTGAAGCTAATTTAATTATTGAACGGGAAACTTATCAAAATCTCTTAGAACGCGATCGCCTACCAGAGAGATTGAGTAATTCCCCCAGTTCTTCAAATTAGTATGGCGTTTAATTGATTATTATGTAATCTGTAGTTCGAGAAGACTTTTCTAAATCTAGCTTGTGTTTTGAAGTTCAAAGCACAAGTATCTAACAGTCACTCATTTCTAAGTTAATTAAAGTAATGTTATTGTCGGGTTTTGTTCCTGACTTAAGCTGGATTCTCTCTAGGATTCCTGCCTGGCTTCCTACCAGTATCGACTTCGGGTTGGTACTGGCTCTGAGCTATGCGCTGCTAGTGATTATCGGCGAAGGAGAGCGTCGCAGCTTATGGATGGTCAGAGGTTTTATCATCCTGATGTTAGCGACAGTAGTTAGCAAAAGTGTTGGTCTTGCCTTACTAGGTTCTCTGTTAGAAAAATTAGTGTTAGGGGCTGCTGTGGCAATGGCAGTGATTTTTCAATCCCAATTACGGCGATTTCTCGAACAGATCGGCAGAGGAGAAATATTACAACTCTTTCAATCTTCAGGAAGACAAAGTTTGCAACCCGATAGCACTACAGATCGCATCGTCGAAGCAGTTAAAGAATTATCCCAAAATCGGACAGGAGCTTTAATGTTAATCGAAACTTCTGGGGCTTTTGATGATGAAGATTTTGTTTCCCCTGGAGTTCCTTTGAATGCAGAAATCTCTAAGGAATTATTACAAACTATTTTTCAAACTACTACCTTGCTTCACGATGGTGCAGTATTAATTCGTGGTTCTCGGATTGTTTCAGCTGCGGTAATTTTACCTTTATCAGAGCGTAGTGCTTCGCGTCAGTTGGGAACTCGGCATCGGGCAGCTATGGGCATTACTGAAAGGAGTGAAAAATGCATTTGTATTGTCGTCTCAGAAGAAACTGGTTCAATTTCTCTGGCAGAAAAAGGGATTTTAAATCGTCCTTTAACCAGTAGTAAACTAAAAGAATTGTTACAAGCTAAATTTACTCCTACTGTTGAAAAAAATGCCGTTCGTCTAAGTCGCAAACTTGGTTTCCAAGGACAAAGATTATTTAAGCGGATGTTCCGTTTATCATCTTCTACCTCTCACGAGAAAAAAAATTAACCCCAATTTTTCGCTTTATTAAGTATTCTCAAGCTTGAATCTGGCAAATTTATCTTTGTAATTACCGATGAGCGTCGATCCTCTTTCTTTAATGCAATTACCTTCCGACCTAGACCGCGATCGCCTACCGCAACACGTGGCAGTAATCATGGATGGTAACGGTCGTTGGGCAAAACAAAAAGGCAGACCTCGGATTATGGGTCACCAAAAAGGGGTAGATACACTCAAAGACTTGTTACGCTGTTGTCGCGATTGGGGGGTCCCAGCTTTAACCGCTTATGCCTTTTCTACCGAAAATTGGGGTCGTCCCCTCGAAGAAGTCGAGTTTTTGATGACTTTATTTGAAAGAGTATTACGGCGAGAATTGCAAGAAATGATCGCAGAAAATGTCCGTATCCGCTTTGTCGGAAATTTAGCAGCCCTGCCCAAGTCCCTGCAACAAGAAATTGCTCGCTCGATGGCAGATACGCAAAATAACTCAGGGATTCAGTTTACGGTAGCAACGAACTACGGTGGCAGACAAGAAATTATCCAAGCTTGTCAGGCGATCGCCTCAAAAGTAGAACAGGGCTATTTACAAGTAGAAGAGATTGATGAAGCTTTGTTTGAGCAACATCTTTATACTCACGGTCTAATTAATCCCGATCTCCTGATTAGAACTAGTGGCGAAATGCGGATTAGTAATTTTTTATTATGGCAAATGGCTTATGCGGAAATTTATGTCACCCAAACTCTCTGGCCAGATTTTAATCGTTTAGAATTTTATCAAGCTTTAGTTGCTTACCAAAAACGCGATCGAAGATTTGGCAAAGTGAATAATTAATAAAATTGACTAAATTTTTATGGATCATCGATAACTAGATTGGCTTGACGTTGCGAATTTTGCGCCAAAATACCGTATTTAGGGGCGAATATCATAACTAAGACAAATATTCCTGTCAAAAGTACCACAATTGCTCCTCCTGTGGAGACATCGAGATGATAGCTAAGATAAGTTCCTCCGACACTGGCAAAAACACTACTAGCAATAGAAATTCCGAGCATTTGGTCAAAGCGGTCTGTCAATAGATAGGCGATTGAGCCTGGTGTTACCAACATGGCAATCACGAGAATAATCCCAGCAGTTTGTAAAGCCGTGACGATCGTAAGAGCTAGCACCGAAAGAAGAGTGTAGTACATCAACTGGGTGTTTAAACCAATGGCTTGAGCGTGATTGGGATCGAAACAAAATAATAAGAGGTCTTTGCGTCGCAACATAATTACTACTAAAGTAATCGTCCCAGCAATCAGAGTTTGAATAATATCTTGCTCGGAAATACCCAGGACATTACCAAACAGAATATGAAATAGGTCAACATTACTAGGAATTTTTGTTACCAGCACTAAACCAAAAGCAAAGAATCCTGTAAACACGATACCAATTACCGCATCTTCTTTGAGGCGAGTTTTAGATTTGATGTAGCCGATGGCAACAATTGAGCCAAAGCCAAAGAGAAAAGCTCCTACCGCAAAGGGAATATTTAAAGCATAGGCTACTACTACTCCAGGGACGACCGAGTGAGAGACAGCATCTCCCATTAGCGACCAACCTTTGAGGGTAATATAGCAAGAAAGCACGGCACAGACTAGACCGACAAAGGCACTAAGCCAAATAGCTTGAACGAGAAACCCATATTGTAGAGGTTCAAGAATCCAATCTATTAGGGGAATTGCAGCGATTAAATGATTCACCGATCTAGCCTCTTTTGCTGAATGTTACCTCCCTCGCGATGATAAACGGAAGCGTTATGATGATCTTGGCGTTGAAACTTTGTTTCTTGTTGCTTGTGAGACATCTGGCGCAAACTACTAACTGGTAAACCACCAAAAGTCATGACGAGGTTTTCTTCCGTAAAAGTGGCTTCTGTAGTTCCAGCAGCAAGGATGGTGCGGTTGAGGAGAATTGTGCGATCGCAAAAGGTCGCAACCGAAGACAAGTCATGGGTAGATACCAAAATCGTGTGTCCTGTTTCTCGTAGCTGTAGCAGTAGATCGACAATTTGCTTTTCGGTTTTAACATCGACTCCTGTAAAAGGTTCATCCAGCAAAATCACTTGACTTTCTTGCGCTAAGGCTCGTGCCAAAAAAGCCCGTTTTCTCTGTCCTCCTGAGAGTTCACCAATTTGTCGCTGACGAAAATCACTCATTCCGACTCGCGCTAAACTTTCTAAGACTAACCGACGATCTTTAGCACTAGGAATGCGCAGTAGATTCATGTAGCCGTAACGTCCCATCATGACTACATCAAAAACGCTTACAGGAAAGTTCCAATCTACTTCATCGGATTGAGGAACATAAGCCATTAGCTGTTTTTTTTGTGCCTTTTGAACTGAAAATCCGCCAATACGAATTTTGCCTTGGCTCAGTGGCAAAAACCCCATAATCGATTTAAATAGAGTCGATTTCCCGCCACCATTAGGACCAACTAAACCAGTAATCGTTCCTGGTTCAACGGTACAGCTAGCATTGTAAAGAGCGAGTCGGGCATTAGTGTAAGTGACACTGATATTATCTACTGTAATATCAAGATGTTGAGTTGTAGCTTGCATAATCGTTAAATTTTGATAATCCTGAGCAGAGAAGTGTTGAGTTGAGCGATTAACTATAGATTCAAACAAAAAAACTTAAAAATTAAATCCTAATGAAGTTCTAATCCTTAAGATGTATAGCGTCTTAAACTACCGACTATTACTACCTGCTAATAAACCATTAGTAATAGTACGCACATCGTATTCCAGCAAATCGATAAAGGTAGGAACTGACCCTGCTTCTGTTGAAAGTGAATCTACATAGAGGTTGCCACCAAATCGCGCTCCTGTTGTTTTGGCAACTTGCTTTTGTCCCTCATCACTAACGGTACTTTCACAAAAAACAGTCGGCACATCATCAGTTTTTACTGCCTCAATGACACTTTGGACTTGTTTGGGAGTAAACTGCTGTTCGGCATTAATTGACCAGAGATAAATTTCTTTCATCCCGTAGTCACGAGCCAGATAAGAAAATGCTCCTTCGCAAGTTACTAAAGTTCGTTGATTTGGCGGTACTTTAGCTAAATCTGTTTCTAATTGCCCATCAATTGTTTTTAGCTGTTGACTATAAGCTGCTGCGTTGGCATTATAAGTTGCAGCATTCTCTGGATCGAGTTCGACAAAAGCTTGACGAATATTTTCGACATAGATTAAGGCATTTTTCGGCGACATCCAGGCATGAGGGTTGGGTTTGTCAGCATAAGGACCTTCAGCTATGGGAATTGGCTCAATGCCTTCGGTGAGAATTACTGCGGGAACATCAGCAACGTTACCGAAAAACTGCTCAAACCAACGTTCCAAATTCAGCCCATTATAAAGAATTAAATCCGCATCTTGGGCTTTTACTAAGTCACTAGGAGTGGGTTCGTAACCGTGAATTTCTGCACCGATGCGCGTAATTGATTCTACTACTAACTTATCTCCTGCGACATTTTGCGCCATGTCCGCCAAGACAGTAAAGGTAGTAAGAACTTTCTTTTTCCCTTCAGTATTGGCTGAGAGTTCTGTAGCCGTCTCGACCTCTTGATTATCTGATGTGCCAGAAGAAGTCATTCCTGTTTCGTTACAACCTGTAAGCCACACTCCAAGTGCCAGGCCAGAAACAAGAAAGATACTTCGTGAAAAGATAATTCGAGTCATTGAAAAATCATTGTGTTTTATTTCATATTTCTTTCATTATTTCATATTTTTCTCATAATTGTCTGGAGGGAAGAAGTAAGAGCTAGGATTTACTGCTCTAATTTTGAATTGCTAGGATTTAATTTAACTGCTGAATTAAGGAGTTAATTACTTTTACCTTTGCCGTATCACCGCGATCGCGATAGAGTTGTAAAGCGGTTCGCCAAGCTGCAAGAGCTTCTTCGGTTCTACCTCTTTCTTGAAGTGCTGTTCCGAGGTAGTGATAGCCTGTGGGGTCTTCAGGCGCAATTTCGGTAAGACGGCGATAGGCAATAATTGCCTGAAGATAGTCTTGTTGACTCAAAAAAATCTGAGCGATCTCTGCCTGAACATCTAGCGCATTGGGTTGAATCTCACTTGCTTGCTGATAAAATTCCAAGGCTGCGGTTTCTTCGCCTTGTAGTTGCAGAATTTTGGCAATCTTGAGATAAATTAGGTAGTTTTCGGGGTCAAGCTTCTGCGCTTTTTTAAGGGTATCTAAACCAGAGGCGATATCACCCTGAACGATAAAAGCATCCGCTAGTTGCAGTTGCAAAAAACTATTATTAGGTTGTTGAATTGTCGCCTCTTGTAAAAATTCAATCGCTTCTGAGTAGCGTTGTTGCTGGAGTAAAGCCATAGCCATCAGTTGCTTGGCATCGGGGTTATTCGGGTCTAAAGTCAGAATGCGATAATAAGCATCAATAGCGCGATCATATTCAGCTTCTCGCAGTAAAACAATCCCTAAGCCAATATAATTTTTAACATCTTCTGGTGCAAATTTAATAGCTAGCTCGTAAGCTTCTGCTGCTTGGATATTATCCCCAGCATTACCTAGACTATAGGCTAAGGCATAGTAAAACTCTGAGTTATCAGGTTCTAGTAAGATTGCTTGTTGATAGGCTCTAGCTGCTTCGGAATAATTACCTAGTTGAGCTTGAAGATAACCAATACCAGAAAATATTTTGGCATTACTGCCATCAAGAGCCACGGCTCTTTGATAGATACTCAAAGCGCGATCATAGTCTTGTGCTTCGACATAGGCTTTTCCTTGACGCAGCAGATCGTTGAGTTGCTCTGTAGCAGATTGATTATTTTGAGCCAATGTCGGGGATGCGGTAAGAGTCGTAACTAGAGTCATACCACACAAGAAACTAGAAAATTGGTGAGGAATCATATATTGAGGGCAAGTTTAACTATGATGTTGCAGATTGTTTTTCGCTTCTTGCGCAACTTGTTCTACCTCATCTTCGGCAAGTTTTTGCAGTGTGGTAACTGCTTCTGTTCCTCCTAGTCTGCCTAAAGCTTGGACTAAACGATAGCGAATCTGCCAATCTTCATTATTTGCAAAGGGAACTAGCAAAGGGACAGCCCGCTTATCCCCTAATTCTCCTAACGAGCCTACCGCAGCGGTTTGTAATAAATTATTCTCTGAGTTAAGTGCTTCAATTAATAAATCAAATCCTCTAGGCTCGCCCATCTCTCCTAAAGCAGCGATAATACTAAACTGAATTAGCCATTCGGAGGTTTGATGATAGATATTTTCTAGATCGTCATAAGCTTCAGTTAATCTTAGCCCCCCGATTACATCCGCAGCAGCAGCTTGCACATCTGGCTCTGGATCGTTAAACAGGCGATCGCGTAAAAGCACTAAACAAGTTGTTAAATCTTGATCGCCAATAGTATCTAACTGACTTACCGCAGCATAGCGAACCCGGGTATTTTGATCGTTAACTAAGGGCTTAACTAACTCAAAAGCAATTTTTGGCTCAATTTGTCGTAGTTGATTGATGCCTCTAATGCGATCGCCAAAGTCTGCGGAATCTAATAACTCTTTTACCGATTCTGGTGTAATGGTCATTGATTTTAATCTATATATAATCTGGATTCAGGGCAAAGTTAGGATTCGTCTGCTGCCATCATGCGGACAATATCCCCTTGAGTAATAATACCTAGAATTTTTCCTGCGGGATCGACTACAGGTAAACGACGGATTTTTTTATCGTGCATTAGTTTCGCTGCTTCTTTGACAGAGCGTTCACCTTGAACGGTAATCGGGCGATCGCTCATGACATCTTCAACAGTTTGCCCTAATGCTTTGTGAATTTCCTTTTCGTAACGAGTCGGATTTTGCAGATAAATTACACTATCTAACAGCATAATGTAGGGTGGTGTTTCGATGCCTGTTTCTTGCCACATTAAATCAGATTCGGAGATCATGCCGACTAATTTACCTTGTTCGTCTAGCACTGGTAAGCCACTAATCTTTTTTTCTACCAGAAGCGCGATCGCCTTTTGTAAAGGTGTTTTAGGAGTCACCGAAATGGGATTAGGGGTCATAATCTCAGCAACAGTCTTACCCATAATTTATTCTCTTTAAGGTCACATCGTGATTTTACTTGACTCTAATTGTAGTTGAGTCGTGACCCAGATTTTGCATAACGCAACAAAAAGCCTGGTTTAAAGGAAATTGAGTAAGGTACAAAAAAATCAACTTTATCCCTCATCGCTCTGAGAACCGCTATTTGATTCAGCCAAAAAATTAAATTGACTTAAAATCTTTGTGTTCTCAGGAGTTAAGATTTTGTGCAATTCTGTAGTTTGATTAATTACGCCTAAAAGTCTGGTAAATTCTTGCTCCATATGATCTAAATGCATTTGCTGCTCAGAATCTATGGTGGTTTGCTTAATTTCTCTAATTTCTTGATTGAGTTGAGCAATAGTTGGTTGTACTTCTTTGACCAGATATTGTAAAAGAGAACTTTGGGCTTTACTGTAGCTTGCCAATTGTTCTAATTTATTTTGTAATTCTTCTTTAGTATCTGTTTCTGGCAGACAATAGTTTTGAATCGTCGCTTCTTGCTTCCGTAGTCTGCTGGCGATCGCTGCTCTTAATTCGGCACTAGTGACAGGTTTGCGTAGATAATCATCTGCTCCCATTTCCATTCCCAAACGAAAACTAGAGCTATCAGTAGTAGCGGTTAGAAAAATAAAAGGAATGGCTGCGGTTTCAGCATCTTGTTGTAAATAGGTAAGAACATCATAACCATCTAAGTCGGGCATGATAATATCACAAATAATTAAGGCAGGAAGATATTTTTGGGCTAATTCGATCCCTTCTCTGCCATTTTCTGCTCCAATAGCTTCAAATCCCTCACTGATCAAAAATTCTACTAGACTATTCAAAGTAGTTTTTTCGTCTTCAATAACTAAGATGGTTTTGCTCATATTGGTGCGTCAAATAAGTTTTTTAAAAAATTAACCTTATTGTTAAATTTTATTGCTGATATTAACTATAATTGCTTTGATCGACCGCAAATACACGGAGATCGATACTTATCATATATTGAGTTTTATCTCTCAACATTATGGCAGTTGTCCTAACTTTGTTGCCATAATTACTCGGTAGTAGGAAAGATAACCAAGAAATTAATTTCTGGCTTCCAAGATCAAAATAGTCCTGTGCCTCGATTATTGTTACTCAAATTGACAAAGGTTTCGCTTTTGTGAATTAACTTCTAAATTAAGTTGAAGATAGTCTTCGAGCCAGTTACAACCATATTTTAGAGTGCTTAATTGAATAATATTATTTAAACTCCAGAGAATGATTTTGCCATTTTCTCCTGCTGTTGCTAAAGTTTGACTATCTTCACTAAAAGCTACCGACCAGATAGAGTTATCGTATTCCTGTAAGGTTTGTCGATATTCCCAAGTGTGGTTATTGGGTTGCCAAAGAATGATTTTACCAGCCTCATCCACACTGGCTAGATATTGCTGGTTTGGACTAAGGGCAATTCCTTTAATCGCAGCATGATGTTTAGCTAAAGTTGCTACGGTTTTTTTGGCTAAATGCCAAATTTTAATCGTGCGATCTTCGCTACCAGAAATAATTTGTTTGCCATTAATAATAACTGTTCTGACTGCATCTTGATGTCCTTGAAGTGTAGCTAGAAGATTACCCTTAAAATCCCAAACTTTGATTGTATTGTCTTCACTAGCAGAAACTAGGTGTTGATTATCAGCACTAATTGCCACATCCCAAACTTTTTGCCTATGACCTTGTAAGCTATGAAGTAAGTTGCCCTGGGTATCCCAGATTTTGATCTGGTGATCGTTACCAGCCGTAACAATTTTAGTGCCATCAGAACTAATAGCTACTGCCCAAATAGCAGCATTATGGGCTTGAATCGTCTTAACTATCCGATTATCAGCTTGCCAAATTCTCAGGGTTTTATCTGCACCAACGCTTGCAATAATTTGATCGCCAATTGCCACATCATAAACTTCGGCAGTATGTTGACGAAAGGTTTTAAGGAGAGTCCCTGCTTGATTCCATAATTTGACAGTTTTATCATCGCTAGCAGAAGCAATTATCTGGTTATTATAGTCTAGAGCGATCGCGACATCTTGATGACCAGACAGGGTTTTAATTAGATGATTCTCAGGCTGCCAAAGTCTGACGGTTTTATCCCAGCTAGCAGAAGCAATATAACCATCGGGGGTATATGCCACATCCCAGACTCGGTTAGTGTGTCCCCGCAGCGTGGTAATTTCTGTACCATTGCTATCCCAGATTTTGAGGGTTTGATCGCCACTAGCTGAGACAATTTGATGATTACTCGGATTTACTGCTACACCATATACGGGTGCTAGATGTCCTCGAAGAGTCGCAATTTCTGTACCGTTACTATTCCAGATTTTAAGGGTTTGATCGCGACTACCAGAGATGATTTTTTGTCCATCAGCAGTTGTCGTTACGGCACGCACTCCATCAGTATGTCCTGTAAGGGTTCTAATTAGTTTTCCTCCTTGCCAAATTTTGAGGGTTTTATCTTCGCTGGCAGAAATAATTTTATTATCTGGGGTAATAGTAACTGCTTCTACTGCTGCGGTATGTCCCGTAAGGGTTTGAATTAGTTTACCTTGCTGCCAAATAGCGATCTTGCCGTTTTCACTGCCTGTAACGATCTGATTATCTTGAATTGCTACGCTAGTTACTGGTTCTGAATGTTGGAGTGTCGCGACTAACTTACCATCCTGATTCCATAATTTAACAGTGCGATCGCGACTAGCAGAAGCAATAGTATTATCTTGAGGATTAATTGCCACATCTACTACCCAACCATCGTGATCTTTTAATACCCGATGGGGTTGCCAACCTGTAGCAGCTTTTTTCCACAATCTAACAGTGTTGTCGGTAGCCACCGTAGCCATTAGTTTGCCATCATTAGCAACTGCAATCCCATTAAGGCGATCGCTATGTCCTGTAAGACGGTTTTTTTCTCTAATTTGGAATACTACTTGTTGCAAAGCGGTATCTACTTGCTGAGTTAAGTTTTGATTGACTCCTAGAGATTGATTGAGTTTTTGTTTGGCTTTAATTGCTGCTACCAACGCATCCAGTTTTTGGTTAGAAGCAGCTAAAGCGGTACTAGATTCAATTAACGTCTTGATATTACTTAAGTTAGTCTGACGCGATTTAAGATAAAACCCTGTAAGCATTGCCAGAGAGAAGAGAATAAATAGTCTTTGCCATTGCACTAGCCGTTTTTCTTGGGCTAATTGTTTGGTAATAAATTCGGCTTTTTGAGCTAATTCTGATTTTCTTTGGTCTTCAATTGCCAGTAATTCACTTGCTTGTAAGAAATCTCTTTCATGGGTCGTAATACTATGTTTTCTTGCCCAAGTTTGTCCTTCTACTAAGGCTTCTCCTCTGAGTAAACGAGAAGAATCTTGACGTTGGGATTTTAACCAAGCTGCGATCGCATTTTGATAGGGACTAATAGCAGTTAATTGTTTAGCAACCCACTGTCGATTAAAAACTTTGAGGTAAATAGGATTACTAACTTTTAACTTGCCTTGTTGTACCATAACTAAACCACTAAGGCGCAATTCAACCTGTTCATCGCTACCGTCGATTGTGATGCCCTGGTGCTGAAGTATGCTGTGATAAAGAGTTAGAAGTCTGGCTTTATTTTGTTGATTAGATAGCAGGCGATCGCGGATAGTTTTTAAATGTTCTGGTTCGTCTTGAATTTCCCAATTATCTATTATGTAATTTTGAATTAGTTGCGGGAGATTAATCTGTTGGGGTTCACCATATTTAACTGCCAAAGCACAAAGTTTTTGAGTTAAAAAAGGCTGCCCGTTTGTCCAATGCAAAACCTCTTTTAAAATAGTTTCTGGGGTGGTAAATTTATTAGCTAACCCCGATATTAAGGGTTGGGCTTCAGTAAAATTAAACCCTGTAAGCTGGATCGCTTTGCCAATATTGAAAGGGCTTAGTTGTTTATCAATTCTTAGACTAGAAGGAGTGGCTACACCTAATAAGCAAAAAGTTAGAAGATAATATTGTTTAGATTCCACTCTTTTTTCATAACAGTTACGAATTAAAATTAAAAATTCATCTCGAAAATCCAAATTAATAATATTATCAACCTCATCTAAGAAAATAATAATATCTGCACTACATTTAGCTAATAAAACATCTTCAATAAAACGACTAAATCTTTGAATGGGAGCTAATTCTAAATGCGATTGCCACCACTTTAAATCATCATCAATTCCTTTAGTTAAGCGTAATTTTCGCCACAATTCTGCTAATAAACCACCATACCACTGCTCTGCTGTGATAAATCTCCCTAAAATACCTAAATCGATTGCGACACATTTAAAGCCCTCTTTTGCTAAAGTCTTCATTGTTCTGACTCGAAGACTAGATTTCCCCATTTGTCGCGAATTTAAGACATAACAAAACTCTTTTTGTTTTAAGGCATTATAGATATCGCGATCGGCTTTTCTCGTAATATAAGTTGGATGTCCATAACGTAAACTTCCACCAACTTTAAAATAATTATTATCAAACATTTATCATATTAGTTGTTATAAAAATAAGCTACTACTAATTACTAACTTTTTAGTCTTGAGGGAAAATACAGTTTATATAATTCACAACTAGAGATGACAGTATTACCTGTTTTAGACCATTTAATTAAACCCATACGATAAAGCTGATAAGCTACAAGGGTATCTACCTGAATTGGTTCAGAACTATTTAATATTTTTAAGAATACTTGAGATAATTGTCTATTTGCTTTTAATTTTATTAAATGTTGTCTCAGATAACTATTATAAATACCTGTATCAGTCGGAGCTTTTTGTAATAATTCACTCAAACTAATTTGATTATTATTAACTAAATAAGACATAGCTAAATCAATCAGATAAGGATGCCCGTTAACTAACTGCATTAATTGTTCAATTTCTTTTGTCGATAAATGTAATTGATAGATATCTGCTAATTTTATTACTTGTTGCTGAGTAAAAAACTTTAATTCTATGGGTAAACCAACATTAAACGGAGACTGATTAATATCTAAACTACTAAAGTCTTCAGTAGAATAAACAACAATTAGTCTTAGCTGTTCCCAAAGCTCATCATTATTGGCTTCTTCGTGCCAACTTCGCAATAAATAAAAAAAATCTTGACTAATATTAGGATAATTCAATAAACGATCTACTTCATCTAAACCTAATACTAAAGGTTGCTCAAAATATTGTAATATCATTTCTAAATACCTGGTACAACTAAGCATACTTCCGCGATCTTTATGCCAGCAATCATCAAGATTAATCTCAAGTTTTAAAGCATCACGAAGATATATGCAAAACCACCGCAAAAACTCATTCAAGTTATTAAATTTACTTCTTTCTATTTGTAATAAATTAATATGAACCGTTTGATAATCTTGCTCACTAGTATAAGCTAATATCTGATTTAATAATCGACTTTTTCCCATCTTACTTGGTGCTTTAATTCTAATTAATGCACCTGGTTGCAAAATAGCTTGATAACATTCCGTTTCTACAGAAGACAAAACAGAATAATGCTTTAAGCATAATGAATCATTTTTTAGTTGTAAGTTTTTAAATTCTGTTAAGAGGTAATCTCTAACAATCGCAAAATTCCCTGCACCTTTACTGATTTCTGGACAATAGGGTTTTAATATTTTATAAATATTAGTTGAATGTTTAACAAACGCCTCAAAACTGTTAACATCACTCAATTGCCAAATATCTTCTATTTTATTTAACCAATTTTTCTGGTCAAACCGAATTAAGAAAACTCTGGTTTGGCTAGGAGTAAGCTTTAATTCTAAGGCTTTTCGTTCGAGAAAAGTATGCCAAGATATTGTATTAGCTTCTCTGGATAATTTCATAGATAGACCGAGATACTAAAAAACACCGACTATCAATAGTCTAGAACTAAATTTAACTTTACCTAACTAAAAAAATTAAAATTCTAGTTTTATTCTACTTTTTTTCCAGTTCGAGATTTAATCTGTTAAAAATTCTATATTTTGGAGATTGTTGTGATAATTAGCTTTCCTTATATTAATAAGTAAGTTCATTAATTGCTCTTAGCAATCTAGTAATTATGAAAACTATAAATATTCTAAAATATACAATTATTTTTGGTTTTATTAGCTCAACTATTTTATTTATCCCTCTTTCTAGTCAGGCTTTGACAGTAGAAGAAGTAATTAATCCTCGTCAGAAAAATGGGGGTTGGGTAACAGATATGGCAGATATTCTTAGCGATCAAACTGAAACTGAATTAAATAGTCTGATTAGCAATCTAGAACAAAATAATGGTACGGAAATTGCCGTTGTTACTGTAATTGAAACTGCTCCCGCTGCTTCTCCTAAAGCTTTCGCTACTGAACTTTTTAACTATTGGGGAATTGGTAAAGCTAAAGAAAATAATGGTATTTTGTTCTTAGTTTCTGTAGAAGATAAGCGGGTTGAAATTGAAACTGGCTACGGTATTGAACCCATATTATCCGATACCGAAGTAGGCAAGATTATCGATACAAAAATCACTCCTCAATATAAACAGGGCGATTTTGATCGCGGTACGCTTGATGGGACTAAAGCCTTAATCGTTGCTTTAGATGATTCTGTTGCTAGACAAAATAACTCTGAGAAAATAGGACAAATCTCAACCAATTTATCTAAGATAAATGGGGTTGAAAAAATTTTCTTGGTTGCTGCTGGAACTGGTTTAGCTTTAATTGCTGGAGGTATTTATTGGTCATACAAAAAACTCAATAAATACTATCTAAATCCACAAAAAATTAACATTAAATTACCACGTAAAAATAATCGTGCGATTTATTGTGCTAAGTGTAGGCAGCCAATGGAAAAAGTCGCAACTATCGAATTAACTGAACCACAAAAAGTAGCCAAAAAACTTGGTTCAACCAGCTATCGAGGTTATAAATGTGTCAACTGTCACCATGAAACACAACCCTATTCAATTGTTGCCTATGTCTCCAATTCCTCTCGCTATCAAAATTGTCCTCAATGCCATGAATTCACGGCAACTCGTACCCAAACAACTTTAAAAAAAGCAACTTATAGCAGTAAAGGAAAACGCCTAATTAGCGATCGCTGCTATTGTTGTGATTATCTACAAGAAAAAACAAGCGATATTCCGCGTTTATATTCTGCTTCTAATCGTAGTAGTAGTAGCAGTAGCAGCAATCATTGTTCTAGCGGTAGCGGAAGTTCAGGGAGTAGCAGTTTTGGTGGTGGTTCTAGCGGTGGCGGTGGTGCTGGCGGTGGTTGGTAAAACTAACTTCACGAGTATTTTTTGAGAAATGAAATAACTTATTCTGCGCTTAAAAGAATCAAAAATGAGCGATCTTCATGAATTGTTAATCTGTGTTAGCAGTGGTTTAATCTTATTAATTCTGGTATCAGGATTCATCAGCACTAATTTTATTTACATTGAAGTTCCTCTTTTAGGAAGAGTTCCCTTGGGGCTGGTAGTTACTGTTGCTATTTCCTTGTACGGCTGTTTTGGTTTAATTTTTTTGGGTTTAGAACCAGCAATTTTTCCAGAGTTTACTTTGAATTCAGGAACACGATTGATGCTAGGTATTGCTGCAACCATAACTAGTTATTGCTTTGGCAAAATAATGATGCAGTTATTTCAAGAGACACCTTATAGAGCATTTAGCGATCGCGCAGTTGGATTAACCGCCACAGTTCGTTATACACCAAAATTACTAGATACTGCTAAACCTGGAGATGCTTTAGTATTTGATCGCCAAGAAAAAATAACCCAAATAGTCACTATATATCTAGCAGATTGGGCTGAAGAAAAAGAACTTAAAACTAATGATTTAGTTTGGATTATTGACTATCTCGTTGACAAAAACGCCTTTCTGGTAATTAAAACTGGTGGGGTAGATGAATTTACCTGGCAAAATCTACTGTTTAGTAGTCAGTCATCACTCTCCTAAACTATTAATCACTAACTACTAACAAATTTACTATTATGTCCAATTCCAATTTTGATGCTAAGTTTTTGTTCCAATTAGCTCAAATAGAAACAAACAAAAAATCAAACTCAATAAAAACCATTGATTCTAACTCCAGCAATTTATTAGAATTACCCTTTGACTTACTAAGTCCTGGCGGTTTAATTGGCGGAGGAATTGCCGGAATATTATTAATTCTAACAGTAGCTGGATTTGTCTATACTCGCCTTTACCGCATTATCAAGCCCAACGAAGCGATCATTCGTAGTGGTGGATTTGGACCATTTTGGTCTGGCAAAACTGCATTTACTCAAGGAGGATGCGTCGTAA
The DNA here is from genome assembly GCA_051155735.1 of Xenococcaceae cyanobacterium. GTDB lineage: Bacteria > Cyanobacteriota > Cyanobacteriia > Cyanobacteriales > Xenococcaceae > JASJCP01. Next base: position 1,698 of record DAXETX010000074.1, on the reverse strand, counting down.
TTCCAGGACTCCATCAAACTATTGGTGTTCCGATGAGCGAAGTTCGGATTCAAGTTATTCGCAAAGGAGAATCATCTGATGACCAGGGCGCAGTTCGGACTAAAGACTATCTGAGAGCTAAATTAACTGCCACTATGTATGTCGTTGTAGATATTAATGCAGTAGAAACAGCAGCAGCAAGACTTTGCAATGACTCATCGGGGAAAGTAACTGAGGCGGATATCCGTGCTGCGGTAGAGGCTCGTTGTGATGATGCCTTGCGCAATGCAGCCAAACAAAGAACATTAACCGAAATTGATTCAGATAAAGTAGGATTTGGTTCTGATGTCAAAGATTCTCTACAGCAAAGTTTAGACTCTCTCGGTTTAACGCTTCAGGATGTAACCTTAACTGATATTGAGGAAGACGCGACAGCATATCGAGATAATGATTATTTTGATGTTCAAGGAAAGCGAGAAAGAGAAGAAAAAGTTTGTCAAAGCAAACTGGAAACAGCAAAGGTACAGTCGGAGACTGAAACCCAATTAGCTGCTGTAGATCGCGACAAAGCTCTGGAACTGCAAACTATTCAGCTAGAAAAAGAACAAGCTGAAGCTACCTTAGAAACCGAAACTATTGTAATCAAAGCTGAGAAACGAAGAGAAGCAGAAGAAGGCAAAGAAGCACAATTAGCACTACTGGCTAAAAAGAAAGAAGCCTTTGAATTAGAAAAAGAACAAGCCAAAATCGACAAACAAACATCTATCGAAGAAGCAGAGCAAGATGCTCAAAAAAAGCTACTTTCAAAGCGACAAGAAGTTCAAGTCGCTTATATCGATCTTGAAACTACAGTGGAAAAGGCAAAACAAACGTCCGAACAAGAACTTATCGTCAAACGTCAAGAAGTGATGGTAGCCGATCAAGCAGCACAGCAACAAGTTGCTGCTAGTGAAAAACAAACCAAAGAGATTCAAGCTCAAGTAGCTACTGCTGAAAGTGCCATTATGACTGCCACTGAAATTGAAGTTGCCGAACGTAACAAGCAAATTGCCGAACTTTTAGCCCAACAACAAGCCAATGCCAGAAAAATTCAGCAGGAGACAGATGCTTTTGCTCAAGCCGAAGCTTTAAAAATTGCAGCAACAGCAGAAGCAGATGCCCAAAAAATTAAGGCTCAAGGTGATTTAGCTGCTGCTAATGATACTGCTGAATCGATTGTTATGATTGCTGAAGCCAAAAAAGAAGAGAAGTTACAGCTTGCTGAAGGAGAACTTGAGTATATTAAAGCCATTAATAGTAAGGAAGAAATTATTATTACTGCTGAGTTACTGCGAGAATTAGTTCCAGGTTTAGTCAAGCAACTACCGCAAATTGCTCAAAACCTCACCCCTGAAGTTAAAGAAGCAAAATTATATAGTTTCGGTAATAGTAGCAATAACTCCTCTGGTGCAACCAAACAACTTGCTAGTATTTCTGGTTTAGGAATGTTGCAAGAAATTCTTGAATCTAATGTTGGTTCTCAAGCATTATCTACCTTGGCTGGATTTTTAAGCAAAGCCGAAGCAAGTAGCTCTAGTGACACACCCACAGGGTAAACCCGTGTGACGGGGCGTATAAACATTTGAGGAAACCTCAAATGACAGCCCCTCGGCTTCCTACTTCGACGATACTTGACTAGATATGGCAATAGCTATATCCCCATCAGAGGTATCTCCATAG
>DAXETX010000073.1:0-4089 GCA_051155735.1 Xenococcaceae cyanobacterium | reverse complement strand
GATCAAACGTCCTACTGGAATTAGAGAGCCAACAAGAATACAAGCACCTGCAAAGACTAAACCTGTCGCCAAAAAAGAAATCATTGTTGTTTAACTTTGTGTTTATTTCTAAGTTTCACGAGGGAGCTTTATTTTTCAAATTTACTTGATCGATGGCTACTAGAGATGTGATGAAGATCATAAGTTTATTTTTTCTCAGAGTGGAGCTATATCTTGATTTTTGAAGTTTTTCTCGCCAAAACTCTTTAAATTTGCCAAATTTTTTGCAACATTTCTGAAAAGATAACGCCCAATAAATTTATATATGTAAATACAAACAGCTTAAAAGCTTGCCTTCAAGAGATAATAAAAGTATTACTACGCTTATGAGCATTGAGGAGATGAACCAACAAAATCTCAAAGCTTATCTCGATTTAATTCAAGGGTTGTTGAGTTGTCCTAGAGGAGAAGAATGGATACTGCTGCGACAGCATGAAGCATTAGTTAATCCTGAATTAGTCGAGATCATGGAACAAGTTGCCAGCCATTTAGCCGTAGAAGGTGACGTAAAAGCAGCTAAGTATCTGCATAACTGGGCAGGAAAACTACATCATATTTTGACAGAAAAAGCTTCTAGTCCTCAAACTCAGCAAGATAAAACTCAAGCTTATCTAGAACTAATTCAAGCTCTGCTGAGTTGTCCTAAAGGTTCAGAAGCAGAAATCTTAGCAGCTAATCGGGAGCTAATTGGACCAGAATTAGTCAAGATGATGCAACAAGTTGCTAATCAAATAGCAGGCGACGGAAATGAAGCAACAGCCAGTTTTTTACAGAATTTAGCCACAGATTTAAATCGTACCTGGCTGCAACATCATGAATTCAAACCCAGTCTTAAAAAAGAGATTGCGCCCGACCCTTGGTCAGATGAAACTGCTACTTCACAGCCTCCTGCGGTAACAGCAGCAAACAGTACAGAATCGACACCGCCCTCTCTTGGCTCTCAAATTGAGAATACTCAACAATTAGCACAACAGCTAAGTAAAATTGCCAATGCTTTAGTTCAGTTAGAAACTGCTTTGGCTTCGCGACTGCAACTAGCAAATCCTTTATGGTATATGGAGGTTCTGGAAAAAGCAGCAGCAGCCAACTGGATTTTAACTACTGAAGAAGTAGAACAGTTAATTGGAATTAAACCCCAATGTCATCACGATGAGACTTCTTACCAGAGAGGTAGTTGGCTATTTATCAAAGCGGGCAAGATTGGCGCTCAAATAGGCTGGCGAGTTGAGAAACAAAATAACTCGATTTCGGAAACCGAGCTAAATTAGCGATCGCTTTATCGAAAATAAACGCGATTACAAGGAGGTAGTAACGCTTTTTTTGCTAGATAATCGTGAATTTGGTTAGTTTTAAACTGACAAATATCTTTGGCTACTTCCTGAATATTTAAGTTTTTATACAAGTTGTCAGTCATGATTTCGCGCATTATTCCTAAAATTTGGGGTTCTGCTACTAAAATTAAATTCTTAGCTTGACTTTGATCGATCACTTTTAGCAGCGCATTATTAATATTACTGGCAAATTTTCTTTCAAATTCAATTTTATGGTTTTGGCGATGATCGTCATAGCTATGTGCTTGACCATTTGAGCCTTTATTGCGTCCTGTTTTGACATTTGCCCAAAGTTCTTGACCGTGAAGTTCTTGTGTTGAATCCGATAAACCTTGATGTTCGATTAAATTGGGGCTAGATTCATATTCTGAAGTTGCGGTCGAATCTAAAGTAAAGAAACGTGCTTGAGTTCCATCGATCACTGCTACGGTAAATCTACTCATAACTAAATAGTATCCTGCGAACATTCTAGATAATTAGATTATAATGAGCTATTTATGATGGATTCGCTGAACGCTAATAAAGTAATAAAGTTTAAAATTAAATTAAGAAGGATTTAACCGCTGGCTGAAGCAAAAATTGTTGCTGCGGTTAGTTCTAGTTGCGGAAACTGGGGCGATCGCACTTGCTCTTGACCCAAAAAGCTGCCGACCTCAGTGTAAGTCTTGCCTTTGAGTTCTAATACTAATATTGTTTGCTCATTGGGATCAACAATCCAATATTCAGGAATACCGCAATCTTGATACTGCGATCTCTTAGCAACATAATCTCTGTCTCGTTGTAATTCTCCAGGACTGACGACTTCAATTACGAGTAAAGGAGGAGACATGTTCAGACGCAGAGTATTACGCTTGGCTAACTGTTCGATATGCTCTTCTCGAATAATTGTCAGATCGGGATAACGGTTTCTCGGTTCGCCTTGTACTTCTAGTTCTAAGCCATGTCCTCTTACTCTCCGATAGCCGACAAGTGAGGCAAATTGGATTAGCAAGAATGTGGCAATTTGCACATTTATCCCCGATTCTGGTGGCACTATAATCAATGCTCCATTAAATAATTCATACAGGTTATCTGTTCCATCGTCATAAGACAAATATTCTTCAAAGCTTTGAAACCGAGGTTTAACTTGAATCATCAACTTAATAGGGGCTAAGGATAGGAAAAAATCATCGATGTGTCAATAATTATACTTAGGTACTTAGCCAGAAGATTAAATAACCATTGCTTGCAAAGCAGTGTGTAAATCTTGAGTTAATTGAGCTATAGCCTGTTTAGCACCTTGACGGTTTTGTCGATAAGTTGTAGTAGTAGCACGATCGCTGACATCAATTGGTTTACCAATAGTAACAGTGGACTTACGCCATCCCAAGCGGGGACGACTCGGATTTTTTGTCCCTTTAATTCTGGCGATCGCATCAAAAAAAATGAGACTGATTTCTGCCAATCTTTCAAAACAAAGTTTTTCTTGAAGATGAGTACCTGTAACTGCTACAAAACTTTCGACTAGACGCATATGCAGCATCCTCAAGTCTGCTTCGGCTGCGATCCAATCAGCTAAGCCTTGATTAAAAGGAGCTAAATTTTTCAGATTGCTCGGTTCTTCACGATAAATATAATTCCAACCAGCTTCTTCCAAGCGACGACAACGTTCGATGATATTGCCGACTTTTTTAAGACCAAAATAGGCTTCTCCTACTTGTAAAGCAACGTCTAATAATTTTTGGAGTCTCATCGTAAGCGCTTCTTCTGCACCAGAAGCATTTTGAGATAAATCTGGTAGTTGCCAGTGATAAAAACGACAATAAAATTGCTCCATCGCTAAGAGAAGATACTCTCCAAGTCTTAGGATACGTTGATAATAAAATTGTTCTGGTGCTTTGGTTTTTGCCACATCGGTTACTAACGGCGATAAACCACAATCTGTTTCTAGGTTACTTAATAGCCAATCCAGCTTTGACCACTGAGGGTTGAGGTAATGATACTGAATATTAATCGGAACTACAATTACTCGTTCCACACGATTAGCTTTGGCTAAATCTTCAACGCACCAAAATGCCAACTGCGCTACACCAGGTTCGAGAGGACTGACAATCTCACTATGACCATTAGTCGCTCCTTCAGGGGCAACTACTAGGGGAAACTGACCGTTAATTAATAATTCTCTGGTAGTTTTAATCCCTTGCCAATCTAGAGTTTTACCTCGATGTACAGGAATACCTCCGATCTTAGAAAATAACCAACCTAGCCAATTACCAGCCCAAATTGTCATACCTCTGTCATACATAAAATGACTGTGAATGGGAGTTTGCAAAATAATGCCTTGTTGACGAGCAATTTGAGGCAATTCACGGGAAAATAAAGACAAACCACTGAGAGGATCGTCCACTTCGCAATGACGAAAAGCTAAGATCAAGCGGATTTTTCCAATTTGGAACTGATGAAAAAGCTTAGCTAAAGTTACTCCGTTAATAATTTTAATTTGACTAATTCCTGCTGGTAACCAAGGTTGCAACCGAAATCTCTGTAAGATAGGCAAAGACCAATGAATCAGCTTCAGAATTAAAGGATTAAAACTAGGAGGAATAAAATTTAATTTTGGTTGAGCGCGCTGCATATTTTCAGTTAATAGTTAACAGTTATCGGTATTAATTCAACTGTTTTAATGATGAGATTTTCTACTTTATGTTACAGATGTCTGTTAAGCCAAGCTTCTATGTCT
>DAXETX010000072.1:0-18522 GCA_051155735.1 Xenococcaceae cyanobacterium | reverse complement strand
ACTCAAATTCTAATCAACGGAGAGGGAGGGATTCGAACCCTCGATGAAGCTTACGCCCCATAACTCCTTAGCAGGGAGCCGCTTTCAACCACTCAGCCACCTCTCCAAGGTCACAATATATTATCATAGCAGATTAATTTTGTTTGTAAATATGAACTCCGAACAAGTAGGAGAGTTTTTCGCCTCAATAGCTAGCAACCCTATTTACTTAATTAATTTTGCTTGTAGTTCCGATTTGATGCGATTTAAAATTGATCGCTCATCCAAAGAATTGAGAATATCTTGAACCACAGTTTTAGGAGATTTTGCGCCCCAAGATGCACCGTTAGCCAAATAAGTTTTGGTGATTTGTCCGATCGCATAGGAAGAAACTCCTGCAACACTACCTTGAGCGATCGCAATAGACAGATAAGGAGCTAGAGCTAATCCTCCTGTGAGGGGAACAGAGACACCAAGTAACCCTTTAAGAGAACTTAATCCTAGAGTTGCGAGTAATTCACTACCCCCAATACCACCCATACTAAAAGCGATTTTTTGGAGTAAGGCGATCGCACCTTGTTGGGTCATGGGAATACCATAGAGTCGCGATAAAGCTAAAATTAGAGCCACATCAATAATCGCACCAGCAAATAAATCAATTGCAGTCACGGGATTTAAAGCGGTAGCGGTAGCTTTAACCATTGCTCCTTTTTGGATTAAATCATTAGCTGCATTGTCCCGAATTGCTAGTTTGCGTTGTAAGATTTGTTCATTAATTGTGTCGGCATAAAGCATACTATTAAGAGCGATTAAAGACTTGCCTTCTTGCTCTAGTAGTTCCCATATTTTGAGTTTCAAATTTTCGATCTGCGGTTTGCCACGCACTCTGCTGACTTTTATTTTGCCATCTATTCCTGTTATGGCTTGTAATTCTACAGGAGCAGCAGCAACCATAATAATTTCTTCAGGTGAAATTAATTCTTTGACTCGTTCGTCACGAATTTTTTGATAGATAATTTGACGATCTGTTTCAGGATACTGATCGATTTTATTAAAGACTAACAGCATCGGCTTTCCTGCTTGGCGCAATTGTGATAAAGCCTGATATTCGACTTGGGTAATATCTCCTGATACGACAAATAAAATCAAATCAACCTTGGTGGCTAAACTATGGGCTAAAATTTCTCTTTGTTCGCCGTTGATTTCATCGATACCAGGAGTATCTAAAAGTTGAATTTTATTTTGGCTTCCTGATTGAGATATAGTTAGTCTTTGCAACTGTGCTTTGTCCATATCCCAATCGATTTGGGCGATATTACGCGTCACGCCATGTAATGCGCCTGTGGCAAAGATATCTTTTCCGATTAAGGCATTTAAGACCGAAGATTTACCCCTTCCGACCATCCCGAAAACTGCAATCTGCAAAACTGACTGTTCGAGTTTATCTAACATTCCTGATAAATAGTCAATTTCCGACTCTAATCCCTGTTGTTCTTCCAGGGTAAGATCGAGATTGCTAATAAGATTTCTCAGGGAGTTTTGCGCTTTTCGGTAGTTAATTTGAGTATTAATTTCGGCAAAATTGCCAATTGTTGCCTCAAATTCAGTAAAATAATCGGTTTTTTGCCTCAAAGACTTATAATTCCTCCTGTTTAGGACTAATTTAACCTAGAAAATAATCTACTAAAATCGACTCAAACCATTATAAAATGACTATTAAGCATTTGACTCTTAGGTTAGATGCGATCTATTTCAATATCTTCAATTGTAAAAAATAAGTTAGAAAATATGGATATTTTGACATTAGGTTGGGCTGCTACACTAGCTTTATTTACTTGGTCGATCGCGATGGTAGTTTGGGGTCGTAACGGGTTCTAACATTAATTGTGGAAACAGATTATATTCTCAATACGCTGTTTTTAGTGGCGTTGGCGTTATTGGTGATAGTCAGTGGCGGAATACTCTATCTTTCTGCTGCTAAGTGGCGTGATCGCCGTCGCCAAGAGCGGGATAAAAGCTAGATATCTTTAACTTAATAGTAGCCCTAGGCGATCGCTATTAGTTTTACTAACAGCGATCACCGATCAATAAACAATTAATCACTAACATTAATCAGCGCTAAATTTCTAGGACTGATTCGAGATGCGTTCTCTCACCTTTATAATTAATTAGCTTAAAGAATTTGATAGAGAAGGTAAGAAGAGAATGAAACGTTTAGCACTTCTGAGTGTGTCAGACAAAACTGGAATTGTGGAATTAGCGCGTCAGTTAGTCGAAAAGTTTGAGTTTGACCTGATCAGTAGTGGTGGAACCGCAAAAACTCTCCAAGAAGCGGGATTATCTGTGACGAAAGTTAGTGAATATACAGGATCGCCTGAAATTTTGGGAGGAAGAGTTAAAACTCTGCATCCTCGCATTCATGGGGGAATTCTAGGTCGTCCTGATGTGGCACAAGATAAGGTAGATATGGATGCCAATAAGATTCAGCCTTTAGATTTAGTCGTAGTAAATCTCTATCCTTTTGCCAAAACTATTGCTCAACCTAATGTGACGGTAGCAGAAGCTATTGAAAAGATCGATATTGGCGGACCGACTCTAGTACGCGCTGCTGCGAAAAATTTTGCTTACCTTACGATATTGTGTGACCCTAGTCAGTATGATGAGTATCTAGCGGAGTTGAGTAATTCTGAGGCACAGGTTTCTTTAGAGTTTCGTCAGAAAATGGCAAGTCAGGCTTTTGCACACACTTATAATTATGACCGTGCTATTACTAATTATTTTGCTGAATTGAATCAATCAGAAGCAACAGAACTACCAGAGACTTATCAGCTATCGGGTAATAAAGTTCAAACTCTGCGTTATGGAGAAAATCCGCATCAAGTTGCTAGTTGGTATAGTACCAAGTCAACAGGATGGGCAAGTGCGACTAAATTGCAGGGAAAAGAGCTAAGCTACAATAATTTAGTTGATTTAGAAGCAGCAAGACGAATTATTACCGAATTTCCTACTGATGAACCAGCAGCAGCAGTACTAAAACATACTAATCCCTGTGGTGTTGCAGTAGCAGCAAGTTTGGCAACAGCTTATGAAAAGGCATTTAACGCAGATTCAACTTCCGCTTTTGGGGGAATTGTCGCACTCAATCAACCGATAGATGCATCTACCGCTAAGGCTTTAACTAAAACTTTTCTCGAATGTATAGTTGCGCCAGGATGTGATGCGGAAGCGGCAACAATTTTAAAAACTAAGTCCAAATTAAGAGTTTTATTGTTACCCGATTTAGTTACAGGAGAGAAGCATACCCTTAAAGCGATCGCAGGAGGCTTTTTAGTCCAAGCTAGCGACGATCTCAGAGAAAATCCTGACAGCTGGGAATTTGTCACCGAAAAACAACCGACACCCTCACAAATAGCAGAAATGTTATTTGCCCAAAAAGTAGTCAAGCACGTCAAATCTAATGCCATTGTGGTGACAGGCGATCGCACTACTTTAGGAATTGGTGCAGGACAGATGAATCGGGTTGGCTCAGTAAAAATTGCTCTAGAACAAGCAGGCGCGAAAGCCCAAGGCGGAGTTTTAGCTAGTGATGGTTTCTTTCCTTTTGATGATTCAGTGCGTACCGCAGCCCAAGCTGGAATTACCGCGATTATTCAGCCAGGAGGTTCGATTCGCGATCGAGATTCAATTGCTGCTGCTAATGAATTAGGGATTGTGATGGTTTTAAGTGGAACTCGCCACTTCCTTCACTAAAAATCGTGATAATATGATAAAGCACTTTATGGTGGAAAAATAGTCACTATAATCCAAATAGTTAGTTTTAAGGAGGATGAATTTTAATGACCCAAGTGGTTGTTGGACAGAATGAAAATATAGAATCCGCATTGCGTCGATTCAAACGCCAAGTATCTAAAGCAGGTATTTTTGCCGACATCAAACGTCGCCGTCACTACGAAACTCCTATCGAAAAACGCAAACGCAAAGCAATTGCGCGTCGGAAAAAGCGTTACCGTTAAGCAAGTATATCTCTATATATTAAGAGCTTTCAACAAGTTATTTTCTCTTGTCTAATGGCAATTCTGCATAGTGAAATAACTAATCAACAGTTTAGATAGAGCGATCGCCTTAGATAGAGCGATCGCTTTAATTTTTAACTAATCAAAACAACGGCAAATAATTGTGAACTCTATAGTAATGTCAGACAATCAAGGCTATCTGATTGTCAATACTAATTTTCAACTTTTGCAGCTATCTCCTAGTGCTAAAAGATATGCAGAATCACCAGAAACTTTAGTAATAGGACAAGATATTCGGAATAATTTTCCTGAACTGATTGGTTTAGAAGCTACTTTAGTTAGTTTAGAATCAAACGAGTCAGAAAGTTTTGTTTTAAATGGAATTACTAGAGAAATAGCTTTTAATTCTAATTTATATTTCAATCTTACAGTTCAAAAAGTTACCGAGAATCTAATCATCTTTTTGGATGATGTTACAGAATTAATGTTATTACAGCAATCTTTTAATCAAAAAGTCAATGAAGCTGAAATTGCTCTTAATACACTTAAAAGATTTGAATATTGTACTAACAAAATTGTTGAGTCCATGGGAGATATTTTATTAATTAGTGACTCCGAAGGAATTATCAATCGAGCTAATAAAGCAACTCAAATAATTTTGGGCTATGAGCCATCAGAAATTCTAAATCGCCAAATTACCGAAATAATTAACGATCCTAAATTTAATCATCAGCAAATTTTTCAATCTCTTAGTATTGAAGAAAATATACCTCAAAAATTAGAATTTCTTTGTAATACTAAAGATGATTCTCAAGAGCGAGTAGCAATAGAGTTTAACTGTTTTTTAGCTCCTACTGAAGTCAAAGAAATTTTCAATTGTGTTTATATTGGACGAGATGTTACTTTAAGAAGGAAAGCTGAGGCAGAGATCAGGCAAGCTTTAGCCAAAGAAACCGAATTAAAAGAGCTAAAATCAAGTTTTATTTCGATGGCATCTCATGAATTTCGTAACCCTTTAAGTAGTATTTTAATTTGTGTTGACACTTTAGCTACAGCAAAAAGTAGTTTAAATTTAGAGGAAAATCAATTTTATTTATCTCTAATTAAAGAAGCTGCTTTGAATATGCAATATTTGCTAGAAGATGTTTTGATTTTAAGTAAAACTGAAGCAAAACAACAAAAACTTAATTATAATCAGCTTAATTTAAATGAATTTTGTCAGCAAATTATTCGAGAAGTTAAATTATCTCATCAAGACCGAGTTATCAATCTTGTTGTGGCAGAAAACAATCTAGAAATTAGTGCTGATGAAAAACTTTTATGGCACATTATTACTAATTTATTATCTAACGCGCTTAAGTATTCGACTTCGGAACAACCTGTAAATTTACAATTGACTCGACAAGAAAATTTGATAATTTTAGAAGTTCAAGATCGAGGTATTGGCATTCCTTTAGAAGCCCAAAAACATCTTTTTGAATCTTTCTATCGAGCTAATAATGTCGGAGATATTCCTGGTACAGGTTTAGGGTTGGCTATTGTCAAAAGAGCCGTAGATTTGCATCAAGGAACTATTTCTTTAACTAGTCAGCCTGGAAGTGGAACTACTATTAGAGTAGAACTACCAATCACCACAGAATAAAATAAAGATTATTAATAACTAGTTTTTGATAAGATGATAACTCTTATTTGGCAGTGCGAGTCAATCTTTTGAGTTTGAGTAAACTAATTGTGAGGCAAAAGGTTAATAACCGCCAGTAGGTAAGAACACTAACTTTCCATTTTGGACAATTACGCTCTAATAATTGACGACGAGTTAAGAGAATATCGTACAACCAGTCTTGATATTCTTCCCATTCTTTAGGTGATTTAGTGGCTAAAATTTGAGCAATATTATCAGCTAGTTTAACTTCGCCTCGAACCTGAAAATAAGATTTTTTTCGCGCTTTTTCCTGAAAAATACGCTGTTTTATCTGGGTTATAGTACTGATTAATAAACTAACTAGTAACAAAATCAGACTGAAAACTATAGCAAGAGTAGTAGTAAATCCTAGCCAGATAAATACACTAATAAGTCCGATGAAAATTAAATAAATTCCCAATTCTAAAGTTAAATAAATTGAGGCATTTTTTACAAGTCGCAACCAACCTCGGAACTTTTGTGTAATTTGCTTGGTAATTCCTCTTCGATGTTGTTTCATAATTTAGCTTCCCCATGATGGTTGTAAGTGTTGCAAAGTTATCAAAAATTGCTGTTTTTTTTCTATAGCTTGCAAACCATTCCCAGTAATTTTGTAGTAACGTCGGCGCGCTCCTGTAGTAGCTTCTGGGGTTTCATCGCCCCAACGGGATGTAACAAATCCGCGCTTTTCTAGCTTGCGGAGAGTGGGATAGAGAGAACTAAAGCTGAGGGTTTTTTTGCCATTACTGGCTTCGGCGATCGCATTCATGATTTCTAAGCCATAACGTTCTTGAAACATCAGGGTATGTAAGATGGCTTCTTCGTTCAAGGTTAAATTTAAAGGATCATCTTGATTTTTGGTTGACATCAGATGGACCAGCTATATCTTTATTTTATAAGTATATCCAAAAATCGATATATATCTATAAGAAATAATCACTTTGGAATAACTCTATTTAATCCAGACCGTTTTGATGTTGACAAACTCTTGAATTCCTTCTTTACCTAGCTCTCTACCATAGCCAGAGCGTTTAATTCCACCAAAGGGCAAACGGGGATCGGATTTGACTAAACCATTAATAAAGACTGCACCAGCTTCTAATTCGGTAACTAAGCGTTGTTGTTCTGTCGGGTTTTGCGTCCAAGCACTAGCACCCAAACCAAAGGGCGTATTGTTAGCTATAGCGATCGCCTCATCGAGATTTGAGACGCGAAAGACCATTGCTACTGGACCAAAAAATTCTTCTTTGGCAAGATCGGAATTAGGATCGATATTAGTCAAAATTGTTGGGGGATAAAAGTTACCGCTGTTATCGTTCATTGATTTGCCACCAGTCAGCACTGTTACTCCTTGAGCGATCGCTCTTTCTACTTGCTGTTCTAAGTCTTGGAGAATTGCTGTCGTTGCTAAAGGTCCAAGATCCGTAGCTTCTTCCATCGGATCGCCCATTTTTAAGGCTTGAAATTGCGCTACTAGGGCTTGTTCAAAGCGATCGCCAATACTCTCACTGACAATAAACCGTTTTGCAGCAATACAAGATTGTCCATTGTTCAGCATTCTGGCTTTTGTCCCTATTTGTACCGCAGCTTCAAAATCAGCACTTTCTAAGATAATAAAGGGATCGCTACCACCCAACTCTAAGACGGTTTTTTTGAGATTTTTGCCAGCAATACTAGCTAAACTAGCTCCTGCGGGTTCGCTTCCTGTTAGGGTTGCAGCCTTAACTCGCTCGTCTTCAACAACTGTTGCTACTTGTTTTGCCCCAATTAAAAAAGTTTGGAATGTGCCTTCAGGAAAACCTGCTTCTCTGACAATAGCTTCGATTGCTAAAGCACATTGAGGTACATTAGAGGCGTGTTTGAGAATGCCGACATTTCCCGCCATTAAAGCTGGTGCGACGAAACGAAATACTTGCCAGAAAGGAAAATTCCAAGGCATCACCGCCAGAATAATCCCTAAAGGTTGATAGCTAATATAGCTACTACTCGCATCGGTAGTGATGGGGACAGCTGCTAAAAACTCTGGTGCTTTCTCACTATAAAAACGACATACCCAGGCGCATTTTTCGACTTCAGCGATCGCGCTTTTAATCGGTTTACCCATCTCTAGGGTCATAATCTCGGCAAATTTAGCTTGATCTCGCTCTAAGATTGCTGCTGCTTGGTTTAACCAATTACTACGAGATTTAAACTCGGTTTTGCGATATTTTTCAAATGCTGTTGCTGCCAAATCCAGCTTGGTCGCAATTTCTGCTGCGGTTAACGGCGCAAAAGTAGCTAGGGTTTCACCTGTGGTGGGGTTAACTGTTGCGATCGCCATATCTGCCTTTCCCTTTTAGTTACAGGGTTGTTAATAACCTCAAATTATCAATGATTTGAGAGTTAATGCCAGATTTCTTATTAAAAGTTATAAATATTCCGCATTTCAGCTTTACTACTATTTGAAAACAATTATAATTCTAATTTTTTTCGATCACTGTGTAGTTTTTAATTACTGTTATGGGAATGATTAGTGTCAGCAGACCGAAAAATTGTTGATTACATTTTCTTTGGTACTGAAACTATAGTTTATTGTTTTTTACTTATATGTTTTCTTAACTCTATTTTTTAAGTTATTTGAACTGCCAACTTAATCTTTAGAACGAAATCAAGCAATGTCACAAAGTAATTAAAATGATTAGTTTTCAAGCGGGAAATTTGAACGATGTTCTATCTAAATTAGAGCAGAAAGCTTCTGAAGGAGTTTTTCAGATTAATGTGACAAATAACCTAGAAAATGCCAATTTTTCCCAAGTTATTGCTCTTAGACAGGGTCGGATTGTTTATGGAGGTTCTCAACTTGTAACACCAGAAGCCTTCGCCCAAAGAGTGGCGCAAAAACTCGATCTTACGATTATTAATGCTGCTCTTAAAACTTCTGCTGACAAAATTCAAGATAAAACTTCTTTTGAAGAATTATTTAGTCTGCTAAAACGCTATAGATTGCTCAAACCACATCAGCTTGAATCTGTCTTAATACAAGATGTGATGCAAACTTTAGAGCAGGTTTTGCCCTTTGGTGGCGTCATTAATTCTTTACCTGAACTCAAATTTGATTTGGCTTGTGAGGGGTTAGGGTGGTCAGAATTAGCGATCAAGTTAGCAGAACGAAAATTAGAGTGGAGTAAATTACTACCAGTTATTACTACTGCTAGGGATGTACCTCATTTAACGTCTGAAGGCTTGAATAAGATATCGAGTATTACTGTTAGTCAACACTGTCGGCAATGGGTTGATGGTAAAAAGTCCCTCGGCGAAATCGCCGAAGCCACTAATCAAGACACTTTAAAGTTAGCTCAAGATTATTATCACTGGGTTAAACAAGGCTGGATCACTTTTGGTGGCGATGAGTCGGTTACTGATTCTTTTGCTATCCCAGCAGCTTCTTTGCCTGAATCGCAAGTTGATCGTGTTGAATTACCGATGATTCTTAGTGTCGATGATAGTCCTGTGGTGCAAACGATGATTAAGCGCGCAGTTGGCGATCGCTATAAGCTGCTACTAGCAGGTAATGGCATGGAAGCCTTAAAAGTTTTAAACACTTACAAAAACTCCGTACAATTAGCCCTACTCGATGTCACGATGCCCGATATTGACGGACTCGAACTGTGTCGCACTATCCGTAAGATTAAGTATTTTGAAAACTTACCAATCATTATGCTCACAGCCAAGGATGGTATGTTCGATAAATTCAAGGGTAAATTTGCTGGCTCTACAGAATATCTCACCAAGCCAGTAGATCAACAACAACTATTAGCCACGATTGGAAAATACGTTTTTTCTCTTAATTAGTCTTTATGAAAGAACAATCCTATCTCATCTTTCGCTTACATCACCTGTTATTTGGCATTCCCGCTACCTTAGTTAAGGAGATTTTTCAGCTACCAGAAGTCACTCCGATCCCCGAAGCACCAACCGACATTATTGGGATTCTCAATTTTAGAGGCACAATGTTGCCAATAATGCATTTAGACCGCAGACTAGGACAGACAATTCAAGCCTGTACTCTTACCGATAGCGTAATTGTGATTGAATGGCAGATGATTCAAGTCGGAATTGTAATTAATGAAGTTTTAGATGTGCAAACAATTCCCGATGCTTGGATTGAAACCGAGCCTGATTATGGTCGCGAGAATCATCTTAATACGGCTTTTATTGCTGGTATTGCTCAAGTTGCCGACCAGACGATTATTTTGCTCAATTCTGAAACTTTAATTCGTCAGCCTAACGAAGTAGCCACGATTATTTGGGATGCAGAAGCCAATGGGTTGACCCCAGAGGCAGCAGACGAAACTGCCACAACTTTGCAGTCAGAAAACCTACTCCGCAATTTTTATGAGTTGTATTGTTCTCAAGCCACAACCAAAGAAAAAGCCATCTTTCAGCAAAGAGCCATAGAACTGCGTAAGACTTTAGACGATTTAGTTACTAGTACCACAATACCTTTAGCGGTATTTAGTCTCGGAGGCGAATACTTGGCTTTTGATTTAGAATTCGTCAAAGAATTTATTGATATTCGCCAAATAACCCAAATTCCTTGCTGTCATGAGCATATTTTGGGCAATATCAACCTCCGAGGACAAGTTATTACCCTAGTAGATTTGTCGCCGATTCTGCAACTGGAGTTGAAAAATCGCCAAGACAATAAGCAAGTCATCGTCATTCAAATCGACGATATTAAAGCAGGAATTGTAGTCGATGCCATTTTTGATGTGTTGTATGTCGAAAAAGATCGCTTGACTTCAACGCCAACAGCAGTTGCTCCTGGCATTAAGCCTTTTATCAAAGGAACTGCCACCTACGAAGATGTCATGTTGACCAGAATCGATCTCGTCAGAATTTTGGCAGAAGACCGCTTAGCGGTCAATCAAATGGTTTAAAACAGCAAAACTTGATTCTTTCAGTAATTAACAGCAAAATCACGGAGAAAAACTATGTTTAAGAATCTTAAACTCAAAAATCGCATTTTATTAGGTTACGGATTGCCCATTGCCCTATTTTTGGGGGCTGCGGGAACTATCTTTGTGCAGATTAATAATGCTAAATATTATTTTAAATTGGTACAAGAAACTAGCTCAATTTTAGAGAATATTCAAGGCACAGCTTACCACTATTCCAGTATTCAAAATCACGCTAGAGGTTACTTCTTACAAAAAACTGATGCTTCGCTAAATGCTTATCAGCAAAATGTGACATTATTCCAAGAAAAAGCGCAGCTTTTAGAGAGTTTGGTGATGAACTCTGACCAGCAGGGTTTAGCGGAGGAAATTATTGCTTTGGGAGAAGAGGTAATTACTTACAACGACAACTTAATTGCCCTGGTTAATCAAGGTAGAACCGAGGAAGCAATCAATATCTGGAGAGCAGGTGGTGGTCGCGAATTTGCCACCAAACTAGATGTGCTAATCACAGAGTTTGTCGAGCAAGAAACCGAGATTTTAGCAGAAAGACAAGAACAAGAAGAAGCAGTTTTAAATAGTGTAATTTTAACCGTGGCGATTCTTAGTATTTTGTCGGCGATCATTTCTCTGGCTTTAGCTATGTGGATTGCTAACGCTATCGCCAATCAAGTTAATGAAACAGTAAATCAGGTAGCAACTAGTTCTAACGAAATTGCAGCTACTATGGGAGAGCAAGAAAGAACTGTTTCCGAGCAAGCTAGTTCGGTTAATGAAACTACTACTACCGTCGAAGAATTAGGCGCAACTACCAGACAAACCGCCCAACAAGCAGATGTTTCGACTCAAGGCGCCCGTCAAGCCCTCGACCTCTCAGAAACTGGCAAAGCTGCGGTTAATCGCACTATGGAAGGGATTTCGGAACTACAAACTAAAGTTGGTGCGATCGCCGATCAAATTATTCGTCTTAGTGAGCAAACAGGACAAATCTCTAGTATTTCTGACCTAGTAGCCGATGTTGCCAACCAGACTAATATGTTAGCCCTGAATGCAGCAGTAGAAGCAGCTAGAGCGGGAGAACAAGGTAAAGGCTTTACAGTTGTAGCAGGAGAAATTCGCAAGTTAGCCGACCAAACTAAAAAATCTGCCGAGAAAATTAATGTTTTAGTCGGAGATATTCAAGCCTCGATTAACAGTACTGTCATGGTAACTGACCAAGGTACAAAACAAGCCACTGAAGGCATCAAGTTGGCTGAAGGTACGGTGAAAGTCTTCCAAGAAATTGCCGATGCGGTAAATAACGTCTTCCTCAATACCCAACAAATTTCTATGAGTTCTAAGCAACAAGCAGTAGCAGTACAACAAGTCATCTCCGCGATGAATGCGATTAACCTCGGTGCGAAAGAAAATGCTGCTGGTATCAGTCAGGTAAGAACTGCAACTAAAGAACTCTCTCAAAGTGCCGATAAATTAAAAGCTTCTGTCTAGTTTTGTTAGTAGTTAGTAGTTAGTTAATTACTACTGACTACTTCAAACTTTTCCAACTTTATTGGCTTTATGTCCATTCCAGACCGACGTTTATCAATCTATTAATTTAAAGTTATGTTCATCGAAGATGACGAACTCCGAGAACTATATAAGATAGCTAGTACCGACCACATCGACAAAATTGAAAGTGGTCTGCTACACCTCGAAAACCATCCTGACGACCAAGCTAAGTTAGAAGAGTTATTGCGCGCCACTCATTCTCTTAAAGGTGACTCGCGAATGCTAGGAGTGGAGGAAGCGGAAATGCTCGTCCACCAAATGGAAGACTTATTAAACGAGGTTAGAGAAAGTCAAAGTCTCGTTTCCGAAGGATTATGCGATCGCCTGTACCAGGGTGTCGATGCAGTTAAAAAAATTGCCCGTGAGGCTGTCACTGGCGAACCTTCTGGCGTGAGTCTTTTCCATGTGGTAGCCCAGATGATGGGTGCAGAGGAAGCAGGAGAAACAGAAACAGCCGAGGCATCAAAACCAGCAAAAGTAGTAGCGACAGAACGCCAAGTTGTTACCAGCGAAAAAATACCGACTAATGATGCTTCTGTTGTAGAACATCAAATTGAAACCGTGAGGGTTGACTTCAATAAGTTAGACACCCTCATGGAACAAGCAGGGGAGCTATTAGCGACCAAGATGCGTTTAGCACGTCGCGACCAAGATGTTTTCCACATGGCTCAGCTTTGGGAAGACTGGAGTCGGAATCTGTCTCTAAATCAATCTCTATTTCAAGAACTAGAAAGCAGATTGACTCCAGAGGAATTAGCACCTCTGCAACAATTTGAGCAAATAAATCAACGGTATTTAGAGCAGCTAGGTGGTTTTGTCACCAAACTACAAACTGTTGTGGTAGAAGATAATGCGCGTCTCGAAACTGTTACTAATGATTTAGAGTCAGGAATTCGCAAGCTGCGAGTTGTTCCTTTATCGAGTATTTTTAATCTTTTTCCGCGCCTGGTGCGAGATTTGGGTAAACAACTGCACAAAAAGATTGACTTCCAGATTGAAGGTGGCGATACTGCGGTTGACAAAAGAATCTTAGAAGAGATCAAAGATCCTCTAACTCATCTAATTCGTAACGCGATAGACCATGGGTTAGAAACGCCTGAAGCTCGTGCATCAGTCGGAAAATCCCCTACTGCTAGTCTAACTCTTAAAGGCTATCAAAATGCTAACAATATCATCATCGAAATTACAGATGATGGTAAAGGTTTAGATATAGCTCAGATTAGAGCTACCGCTTTACGTCGCTGTGCTTATACCGAAGCGGAATTAGAAAGCATGAGTGATGAGCAAATTCACTCTCTAATTTTTGCTCCTGGGTTTTCCACTCGTACTGAAGTCAGCGAAATTTCGGGACGAGGCGTAGGTTTAGATGTAGTTCGGGCTAATGTCGAACGACTTAAAGGCACGATTCAAGTCAAGTCTGTTCCTAACCAAGGTTGTCAGTTTCAAATCATTTTACCTACCAGTCTTAGTACTATCCCAGTGCTATTAGTAGAAGTCAATCAAACTCCTTATGCTTTACCGATTGATTTTCTCGACAAAATGGTTCTAATTCCCAAAACCGACATCTTTCAACTGGAAGGAACACCTACTATCTCTTGGAATGACGAACCTCTGTCGGTAGTTTGGCTAGCAGATTTACTAAAATTATCTGCTCCCTCAAATGGCTCTTTTGTCCAACCGACAATTCCTTGTGTCATTATCAAAGTTGGTTCAGAGCGTTTAGGGCTATTTGTTGATGACTTCTTAGATCAACAAAATATCATTCTCAAGCCTCAAAGCAAACTACTCCAAAAAATTCCTAATATTTCGGGTACAACAATCTTGAGTGGTGGTGATGTGTGCATGGTGCTAAATCCTAGAGATTTGCTTCTCACTGCTACTCAAGGAACTGGTTTTGCTAGTGAACGTTCTCAAGTTCTGACTCAAGCCCCAGTTAAACCCAAAGTCTTGCTCGTAGAAGACTCTCTGCCAATACGCACTCAAGTTAAGCGGATTTTAGAAGGAGCAGGTTACGATGTCACTGTTGCGGTGGACGGGCTAGAAGGCTTTAAAACTATACGAGCAGGTAAAGCCTTTGATGCTGTCGTCTCCGATGTCGAAATGCCTAACCTGTCAGGGTTAGAAATGACGACACGCATTCGCGAGTATGCTGAATACGAAGAATTGCCAATTATTCTCGTAACTACCCTAGCTAAAGAAGCAGATAAACGTAAAGGTGCTGAAGCAGGAGCTAACGCCTATCTCACCAAAGGCGATTTTGACCAAAATCTATTACTCAATACTCTTAAGAGGTTAATTTAATCATGTCTAAAATCAAAGTAGCTTTAGTCGAAGACTCTCCTGTGGCTCTAGAAATTTTAAAGCGATTAATCGATTCTTCTGCTGAAGCTGAAGTAGTCGGTACAGCATTAGATGGTGTTCAAGGGCTTCAAATGATTGCTAGCACTAATCCTGATGTAATTTGCACCGATTTAGAAATGCCTGGAATGGATGGATTAGAGTTTACTAAAGAAGTAATGACCAAATATCCTCGACCCATTTTAGTAATTAGCAATGCGGTGCATCCTTCTGATGTAGATAACATTTTCAACTTGATGCAAGCTGGAGCTTTAGACTTTTTCCCTAAGCCCAGTACTGGTATTTCTACTGATTATGAAAGACTAACCAGTATGTTGATTACCAAAATCAAAGTTTTGGCTAGTAAAAAAGTTTAGTCAATGATTATTAGCTATTAGCTTAAGCCCAAAAGCTAATAGCTTTAATTTATAGATACTTAGGATCGATTACTATCCACTAACTATTGTCTAACCAATAATTTTCTAATTAATTCTTTTTAATGCCCTCAACTCCGATTAAGGTTTTTTTAGTAGAAGATTCTCCCGTTGCTTTAACTATTTTGCAACGGGTTTTAACTAATGCCTCAGAAATTACTATTGTTGGTACAGCTAAAAATGGCATGGTTGCTTTAGAGAAAATTCCTCATTTAAAACCAGACGTAGTTTGTACTGATTTACTCATGGGTAAGATGGATGGTTTAGAACTAACTAAACAATTATTGGCAATTTATCCCGTACCTATTCTAGTAATTAGTGAAGTTGTCACCGATAACGATACAAAAAAAATCGGTCAATTAATGGAAGCAGGAGTTTTAGATGTTTTTCCTAAGCCAAAAACAGGATTTATTCAAGACTATGAAAAACAGCAACAAGCTTTAGTGCAAAAAATAAAACTTCTATCTGGTGTTAAAGTTTTCTCTAAAAAAAATAAATCTTTAGCTACTCCACAATTTACTGAGAACATTTCTAGCCAGATTGAATTTAACAGTCCTGGAGCATTTCAGCAAGAATATAAAATTATTACTATTGGTGTTTCTACAGGAGGACCAAAAGCACTCCAAAACATTTTAGGGAATTTGCCTAGTAATTTTCCTTTACCAATCGTTTGTATTCAACACATTAGTGAGGGATTTCTTAATAGTTTAATTGATTGGCTCACTACTGAAACTTTACTCAAAATTAAAATTGCCCAACCTGGTGAGTTACCATTACCAGGAACAGTTTATTTTGCACCAGAAAAATATCATTTAGAACTTGATAATAAAAGAAGGTTTGTTTACTCTGATACTCCACCAATTAACAATCACCGCCCTTCAATTACTACTACTTTTAGCTCAATAGCACAATTTTACAAACAAGAAGCTATTGGTATTTTATTAACAGGAATGGGTAAAGATGGAGCATTAGGAATGGAAAAAATTTATCAAACTGGAGGACTAACTATCGCTCAAGACGAAGCTACTAGTGTAATCTTTGGTATGCCGAAAGAAGCGATTGACTTAGGAGTAGTAAAACAAGTTTTGCCTCTATTTAAAATTGCTGCGGTTTTAAAAGAATTAGTAGGTTATAACCAAACCAAAATCTAAAAAAATCAACTATCGCCATCAAGCTTAGCAAACATTTTTAGTTAACTTTTAATTATTTAAAATGAATCAACTTTTATGGGAAAAACTTATTAATCTTATAGCTCAAAATATTGGATTTCATGTAAAACCTAAAGATTATCAGAATTTAGAAACTAAAATTCAACAGAGAATTAATTTTTTAAATTTAGAAAATATTGGAGATTATTATAATTTCTTAAAAAATAGTGTAGATGCAAAATCTGAAACTATTTCTTTACAAGAAAAATATCAAAGTGAGAAAGAATGGAATACTTTAGCTAAAGTTATCACTAATGGCGAAAGTTTCTTTTTTCGCGATCGCGGACAATTTGCTTTACTAAAAGAAACAATTATTCCTCAGTTGATTAAGCAAAAAAGACAAGCTTATAAAAACAAACAAGCTGTCGATCTAAGATTAAAAATCTGGAGTTCGGGCTGTTCTATGGGACAAGAACCTTACTCTTTAGCTATTTTAATACATCAACTAATTCCCGATCTTAGTCAATGGAATATTAGCATTATTGGTACAGATATTAATCAAGATTTTCTCAACAAAGCTAGAGCAGGAATTTATCAAAATTGGTCCTTTCGATTAAGCGAACCAGCTTTAAAAAGAGATTATTTTACTGCGATAAAAGAAGGCTGGCAAGTTAATCATCAGATTAAAAAGATGGTAAATTTCTATCAAGATAATATTGTTCAAGATACAATACTTCCTGCACCCTGTCATGGTGTAGATTTAATTCTTTGTCGTAATGTTTTTATTTATTTTGAAAAAGATTCTGTTACTAAAGGCATCAATAAATTCTATTCGGCTTTAAATCCTAAAGGATATTTCATTACAGGACACGCGGAATTACAAGGAGTTTCTTTAAAAGGATTTAAAACTTTAAGTTTTCCTAAATCAATTATTTATCAAAGACTAGAAAACGGTACTAGAGAAGATTTTATTCCGACTACTGAAGCCGAGCTTAATTCTGATATTGAGCTAGTTAATTTTCAGGATAATAATTTACTGCAACCCATTAAAGATTTAGCCGAAAATATTAACCAATTCTCAGCAGATTCCAACAACTTACAGCAAGAAAGTCTAATTGCCGATTTTGAAACTATTATCAATGATAATCTTCTTACTGATGCCAATAACCTGACTTCTAACTGGCAAACTGAAACTATACTACCAGCAATTAATAATAACCCAGAAGTGCTTTCGCCTGTCAAACCTGTTGCTGATAGACAGATAACAGATAATCTTAAAAATGATAACTTATTGTCTAGTCTCAAACAATTAGTAGCAACAGGCGAATATAATCGGGTTATTGAGCTAGGACAACAAGCTATTCAACAACAACCTAATGACTATCTTCTGTGTCATCTAGTAGCGCAAGCTTATGCTAATCGAGGAAACCTAGAACCAGCAGAACAGCATTGTCAAAAAGCACTAGAGATTAATTCTACTTTTCTTCCTGCTTTGTATCTCTGGGCGCAAATTGCTGAATCAAAACATAACCCTAAAAAAGCCAAAGAATTACTTAAAAGAATCATTTATCTCGAACCTACTTTGATCGCAGCATATTTAGAATTAGGTGCAATTTATCTTAGCGAAGCCGATCTGAATCGAGCGAACAAAATGTATCATGCTGCTTATGAAATTTTACAAGAATTACCCTCAGATGCGATCGTTGATTATCAAGGGACTGTAACCGCTAGTCAATTAAAAAATCATCTTAAACAAAAACTTGGATCGATTTCTTAAAGAGAATTTAGTTTTTAGTTTTTAGCTTTTATCGCAACACGGGGTTAGGTTAGGACATTTATTACCTATTACCTACGAACAGTTAAATAGACTTGTCCTAATTTAACTTTGTACTGTGCTTTCCCAAAATTATTTAAATTTACTCGATACATCTTCTGAGTTGAGAGAACGAGTATTATAAGGAGAAGGATTGGGGTCTATTTGGGGTACTACCAAATAGATTAAGATACAACCAACTATAACAATAATTGATTTGGTCTGAGGCTTAATTTTCCAGTTAAATTGTTGTTGAGTGAGTCGATTGGTCGCTGGTAATACGACTAGACCCATTAAAAGAAAAATTGTCCCAATTACAATGTAAGGTGGCGGATTCATTAGTGTTGCAAAACAACCCATCAAAAAAAGAATCCCTAGTAACCGACTGAAAGAAGAAGCCATTATCGATCTGATTTATAAGTCTGCTTAACAAGTAACTACTTTTAATCTAGTAAAAGTTGCGGTTACTATTACATAGTTCCCTCTGTCTTTTAAAAAATATCAAGAGTCCTAGTAGTTGTGCAAAGTTAATTACAGGCTTAAGAGAGAAACCCAAAGCAATTGATTGATTGCTTTTATTTTAAAATCTTTTTATTGACAGTACAGGCTTGAAGATTTTGCGGATTACCTTC
>DAXETX010000071.1:0-4471 GCA_051155735.1 Xenococcaceae cyanobacterium | reverse complement strand
GTTTGTGATTTTTATGAATGATTTAGGACTACCAAAACCAGTAAAAAAATCATCGATAAAACTCAAGCTATTTAATATGAAAATACTTGGTCTTTCTCTTTATCATCAAAAGCTTTTGTCTCTTTTAAAACGGAAAATCTTAGATAGCTTTCCGAAGCGACTTAAAAAAATTCTATTTTATGGAAAAACTCACTATTGTCCTGTCTGTGAAAGTTGTCTTCGTAAATATGAACCATTTGGGCGGATGGCAAAAGCGTGGTGTCCAGTCTGTGGATCGATGAAATGGCATAGACTAGCATGGTTATTCTTACAACATCATACTAATCTTTTCGACGACACACCAAAAAAAATGCTACATATTGCCCCTGAGATAGCATTTGAGCAAAGATTCAAAAAAATTGCTAATCTCGACTACTTAACAGGAGATCTGTTTAATTCACGGGCTATGGTTAAGATGGATATTACTGAGATTCCTTTCCCCGATGATTCATTTGATATAATCTTTTGTAGCCATGTAATGGAGCATATTCCAAACGATCGCCAGGCATTAGGTGAGTTTTTTCGGGTTTTAACTGGTGATGGCTGGGCGATATTTATTGTGCCAATTCGGATGGGTAAACTTACTGATGAGGATCTAGAAGTAAAAGACCCTAAAGAGCGAATCAGGCGATTTGGTCAACACGATCATGTTCGTTATTATGGATGGGATTTTACAGAGCGACTAAAGGAAGCAGGATTTCAAGTAACTCTAGTTCGCTCAAGTGATGTGGTTGAGGAAAATCAGTTTGAGTATCTAGGAATTGGGAAAAAAGAAGTCTTATTTTATTGCCAAAAAAATTGAGCCACAAATGCTAAATACTTAAGGCTTAAATTAATTCATCTTGATTCATCATCCCCAACCATTCAATCAAACTTTCTAATTGTTTTTGCGGTTTGACAATTCCTAAACCCCGAACAATGACTTTTTTCGGTGCATAAACAAAACGCGATCGCAGATGTTTGGGTAATCTCGATTTTAAAATATCCCAAGCAGGTTCAGCCATAGGAGTTTCTAAAACAATATTTTGTTGTCCTTCTGGTTTAATACGAGAAAAGCCCAAGGGTTTGGCAATTTGCTTAAGTTCCATAATTTGTAATAGTTGAACTACTGGGGCTGGTAAATTACCATAGCGATCGCACCAATCAGCAGCGATTTGAGTTAGTTCGATTTTAGAATTGGCACTGGCAACTGCTCGATAAGCATCCATTTTTTGTGCCATATCTGATATATAATCAGCAGGAATAAATGCTGTCAGTTTTAAATCTATTTGAGTATCTTCGACTTGGGGAATTTCTTGTCCTTGGATTTCTTGGATGGCTTCTTGTAACATTTCCATATAAAGATCGAAGCCAATAGCAGTCATTTGTCCTGATTGTTCAGCCCCTAAAAGATTGCCAACACCTCGTATTTCCATATCTCTAGTTGCTAGTTGATAACCAGAACCGAGTTGGCTAAATTCTTGTAAAGCCCGTAAGCGTTTTCTCGCAGTATCTGATAAACTCTGTTTATTAGGGTATAGTAGCCAGGCGTGTGCCTGAATTCCCGATCGCCCGACTCGTCCTCGTAACTGATACAGTTGGGATAAACCAAATTTTTGCGCATCTTCGACAATAATCGTGTTAACGCGAGGAATATCTAGCCCTGACTCAATAATTGTCGTACAAACCAAGATATCCGCTTCACCGTTGCTAAAAGTCAGCATTGTCGCTTCTAATTCTGATTCTGGCATTTGTCCGTGAGCGATCGCAATTTTGGCATTAGGAATCATTTCTCGCAGTTGTCCGCCAATTTCTTCGATGCCTTCAACTCTAGGGACGACGTAAAAGATTTGTCCACCTCGATCTAATTCGTTACGAATGGCATTTCTGACTACTTCAGGGTTATAAGGAGAAAGATGGGTTTTAATCGGACGACGAGAAGGAGGAGGAGTAGTAATCAAGCTCATTTCTCTAATTCCTGACAAAGACATATAGAGAGTGCGAGGGATCGGAGTTGCGGAGAGGGTTAAAACATCAACTTGACTTTTAAAAGCTTTAATTTTTTCTTTTTGATTAACCCCAAATCTTTGTTCTTCATCTACTACTAATAGTCCGAGATTTTTAAATTGGATATCTTTACCTAATAGCTGATGTGTTCCTACTACTACATCTAACTCTCCTGTGGCTAAGCGTTGCATAATTTCTTTTTTTTCAGAGTTAGTTCGGAAACGATTTAATAAGCCAACATTAATCGGATAGGGGGCAAATCTTTCTTTTAGAGTATGATAATGTTGCTGAGTCAAAATAGTAGTGGGAGCTAAAAAAGCAACCTGCTTGTTTCCGCTAGTAATTACTTTGAATATTGCCCTAATTGCTACTTCGGTTTTACCAAATCCGACATCACCACAAACTAACCGATCCATAGGGCGATCGCTTTCTAAATCTAGTTTGACATCTTGAATCGCTTTCTGTTGATCGGGAGTCGGTTGATAGGGAAAAGAATCTTCTAATTCTTTTTGCCAAGGGCTATCAGGAGGATAGGTATGACCCGATAGATTAGAGCGTTTTGCATATAATTTGATTAAGTCAACAGCTAGTTTTTTAACAGCTTTACGAACTTTTGTCTTAGTTTTTGACCAAGACTTATCAGACATTTTGTTAAGAACAGGAGGAGTTTTGCCTGTCCGCCGATAACGCGAGATAGTGTCTAAAGCATCCGCAGGAATTCGTAAGATTCCATCAGCATATTTAATGACTAAATACTCTCTTTGTCCTAAAGATTCTAACTGGATAAATTTTCCTAAACCATGACTTTTATGAACTACATAGTCTCCTGGGCGTAGTTTGTCTAAATCAACTTTTTTAGAAGTAGCTCTACGACGTTTGCGAATATAACCAACATTCGCTAAAGTATGCTGTCCAAAAAATTCTTTATCGGTAACAATAACAAAGCGGTAAGTAGGTAAAATAAACCCTTCTAATTCTGCTAACCCCGAATATTTAACCGCAACAACTGTATCTTGAATCTGATTTTTTTCAATAGCATTAAAATCTCTAGGATTGGGAATAAATTGAACTGGACAATCATGTTCTTGTAGTAAAGATGCGGAACGAGTTGGTTGTGCCGAAATCACCCAAGTCCGATATTTTTCTAAAGTTAGTCCGCTATAAATTTCTTTTTTCCCTCTTAAAATAGCTGCTAATTTACCAAACTGATGGGGAGTAGTTGGCAGTGGACGACTATAAAGATTAATAATGGGAATATCCCCGCCTTGAAGAATCGGTAAATGGGGATTTGCTTCAGCTATTTCTGATAGATAAATTGTCGGAAACCGATTAGTATCAAATAAAGAGTCTTCAAAAATAGGATGAACTTTAGGAAGTTGTGGTTTGATATTCTTCCACTGTTCTTCGGCTCTAGCAGACCAGCGATCGCAGTGTACTTGACATTGTTCGATTTCGTCAAGAGCCAGTACAGTATTTTCTGGTAAATAGTTTAATAAAGAAGCAGGATTATTAAAGGCTAAACCCAAGAAGCGACGCATACCTTCAGGGATATTTCCCTCTAGCAACCCCTCTAATTCTGCCTCAGATAAATAATCATCTAAACTTTGATTTGCTGCTAAAATTGTCTTAGCAATAATTGCCGAAAAAGAAGTTGGTGTTAATAATAAATCTTCAATTTTATCTAAAGAACGTTGCGTAGCCGTATCAAACTCCCTTAGCTGTTCCAACTCATCGCCAAACCATTCGAGTCTTACAGGTAATTCTGCTGAAACAGGAAAAATATCAACAATATCACCCCTTCTACTCCACTGCCCTTCTGTTTCTACTAGATTTACTCGTTCATAGCCCAACTTGGCCAGAGATAAATCTAATTCCTTAGAATCTAAAGTCATTCCCTGTTGCAAAGACAAACAGTAAGAATTAAATACTTCTGGTGGTGGTAAATGAGGTTGTAAAGCTTTTTCGGTAGTTACAATAGCAATTTGATTACTGTTAACTGATAACTGTTCATTGATAGCTGAAAGAACTTGCATCTGTCCCCAAATAGTCTCAGATTCGGGGTCAAAAGGGTCATAGGGAGACGCTTCTGAGGTAGGATAAAAATTAACACTCTGCCATCCCATCGCTTCCAATTGAGCAGCCCAACGTCCTGCTTCTTCCAAATTCGGACAGACTACTAACAAGTTTTTATTGCTAGCTTTAGCTAAACCTGATGCAACTATTCCCTTGGGTAAACGAGCCACCCCATTAAGCAACAGCGAACCATTTTTATCTAGTTTGGTAAGTAATTCTTTCGTGAGGGGAGATTTTTCGACAGCACGAACTACAGATGCAAATGCCATATCAGATCGATCTTGATGGTTGATTGTTTAAATATCATAGATCAATCGACCTACTAGATGAGTTCGAGCCTACTTGATTGCGACATTAAAAGATTTAGTCTCTC
>DAXETX010000070.1:0-2124 GCA_051155735.1 Xenococcaceae cyanobacterium | reverse complement strand
CCCAAAATAAAGGTGGAGATGGTGTAAAAGATATCTTGGCGCAAGTATTAAAATAGATAGCCTTGTTTTCTAAAACCTAAAGCAACCGATGATCGATTCTATAACCAATTGAGTCGGTCAATTCCCTAATTCTTGAGAGCGATGATAAGCAGCTTTTACTGCTTCTATAGCAGCACTGCGAAAGCCGGATCTTTCTAAAGCTGTCACCCCTGCAATTGTCGTTCCTCCAGGGCTACTAACTCGGTCTTTTAATTCGGCTGGATGTAAGTCTGATTGTTGCAGTAGGATAGCTGTGCCTAATACTGTTTGAATTGCTAGTTTTTGGGCGATCGCCCTAGGTAATCCCACTGCGACACCGCCATCAGCTAAGGCTTCAATCATCAAAGCGACATAAGCAGGCCCTGAACCCGATAAACCTGTCACTGCATCCATTTGGGATTCTGGTACTTCTATTACTTGTCCGACAGCGGTAAAAATCGTTTTACCTTGGTCGAGGTGTGCAGAATCAACTTGCTTGCCCGCTGCGATCGCACTTATTCCTGCGCCGACAGTTGCTGGTGTATTGGGCATAACCCGAATTACGGGATAATTGACAAAGGCTGATTCTAATCGCTTTAAACTAATTCCTGCCAGGATCGAAATAATTAGCGGTGGCGTGGTAATCGCTAAATCGAGTTCTTGAATAACTAGCTCTAAAATTTGCGGTTTAATTGCTAACAGCACTACTGCTGCGTTATGCCATACAGTGTGATTTTTCGCTGTTACGGCTACGCCATATTTTTCTTGCCAAAATTTTTGTCTTGAGTTTTGAGGTTCACTGACGATAACCTGATTGGCTGCATACACTTGTTGGGTTAACAAACGGGAAGCGATCGCTTCTGCCATCACTCCCCCGCCGATAATCCCTAAAGCAAATTTAGCTGCTGCCATTAATCGTTCTTAAATTTTACTGACCCACTGCGCTTTGTTCTTGCCAATAATCGATCTCATTGGCAGTAGGACGATTAACTCTGGGGTTACTAGAGCTAGTCAAATCATCTATAACGTCTAAATGAATGTTAACTTTGACACAACTAGGAGTAAACAGAAAAATAGTTTCTCCGACTCTTTGGAATTGACCATCAATAGCATAAGTACCTCCTGAAACGAAATCTACGGCTCTTTGTGCTAATTCTGGTTCCATCATGTTGAGATTGAGTATTACAGATTTTCGATCTCTTAGAGCGCGGATTACTTCTGGCATTTCATCAAAAGAACGAGGCGTAATAACTGATACTTCTGCATCACTATTGGGTAATCCAGGCATTCCTACAACATTATTCACTGTTTTTCCTCCCTGATTCGATTTGGGTTGATGGTAAATTGAGTATGGGGTGTTTCCTGAGTTATACTGAGTTGTGGCTGATGGAGAAGTATTTTCTTCTCTCTTGGGTGCTTCAACTATTTCAAAATCTTCATCGTCGAAGTCACCATCATCGACGCGAAAAAAATTTTTGATGCTTTCAAACATAATCGACAATTCCTTTACTTCACAAATTAAGCTAAAATTGGAGCTTCTCTAAGAATATAAAGAACGCTAAATCGAACGCCATATAAGTAAAAAAGAGAGCCACAATTGAATTAGGCTTCAGAATAACTAACTCTTAATTTAGGTAAGTCTTCTTTACCAGACTAGATACTTATAAACCAAGTCTCAAGAATTTGCAATCCTAAAACTTTAGCTATGGCATTTTTCTGGAAGATTTTTCCTGGCTGAGGAAATTATTCTGGGTCTTGTTGGCAATATAATACTACTCTGATTAAGGCAAAAATCTCTTAAAATGGCTCAGTTACTCCTATTTATTTGGCAAAATTAGTCTTTTTAAAAATTTAGTTACAAAAATTCAAAAAAATCAAGGAAAATACAAGGTGATTAATCATCAATTCGCGCCAAAAATCAGGTTAAGTTAAGTTAATTGCCAAAATAAGCAGCAGTGCATCGCCCCAGCACCGATTCTCTCTAAGCTCTTTTGCCAAAAATTATTGTTCCGAGACGCACCATAGTTGCTCCTGCTTCGATAGCTAGTAAGTAATCTCCTGACATTCCCATCGAAAGTTCTTTCATGACTAAATTAGACCAGGGTT
>DAXETX010000069.1:0-35738 GCA_051155735.1 Xenococcaceae cyanobacterium | reverse complement strand
ATCCTTGGTATCTTTGGAAAGAAGAGATTATTAAACTAAACTTTACCTTAAGGCGATCGCACTAAACACATGAGCAAGATTAGCGTTGTTGTAATTGAAGACCATGATTTGAGTCGTGTCGGCTTGTGTGCAGCACTCAAAAGATATTCTGATATTGAGGTAGTAGATGATGCTGCTAATGGAATAGAAGGATTAAAAAAAATTACTACCCATCAACCAGATGTCGCACTAGTAGATATTGGCTTACCTGATATAGATGGCATTGAAGTTACCACCAAGCTTAGAGAATATCAAGTGCAGAGTGATAAACTTGCGACTAAAGTACTGATGTTGACGATGCATGATAGCGAAGATTCGGTAATGGCTGCTTTTGCTGCTGGTGCAGACTCTTACAGTCTTAAAGATATCAGTATGGATAATTTAGTCGAAGCGATTCGCAACACCTATGAAGGAAACTCTTGGATTGATCCAGCGATCGCTCGTATCGTCTTAAAACAAGCTAAAAATATTAACTCGACGTTAGTTACTCCTCAACCAGTAGCCACAACCGATCTGGCTGAGAAGCAATCAATCGATTCGGTTGCGGAAGAGTATCAGCAATTGATCGAAACATACCCTTTAACAGATCGAGAGCTAGAAGTTTTAGAATTGATTGTCGCAGGATGTAGTAATGCCGAAATTTCCGAGAAACTATACATTACGGTAGGAACTGTTAAAACTCACGTTTGTCATATTCTCAACAAACTCTGCGCCAATGATCGCACCCAAGCAGCAGTAAGAGCTTTGCGAGCAGGATTAGTGCGCTAAGGTTAAGAGCAATCGTGATAAGTTAAGGGCTTGTGTTGTTTGTCAACTAGTTTTGAGTTTTGAGCTTTTAAGTAGCTGGGTGTAATTAAATATAAAATGGAAAACTATTTGTCGGCTTTCAATACCCCACGACCCCACTACTCCACATCATCTTTAACTTAATTGTTCCTACCTACTTAATTTTGTTTAGGTGCTTAAAAGCGGATTCTAAACAAGAAAACTTCGCGCCTTCTGTCTTCATCCTTTTTTTAGCGATCGCCTTACCCTAAAATTAAAGCCAATTGATTACCTTTGAACTAAGACCCCAAAATCAATTAAAGTAAAAGATCCCGCTGGCTTTACAACTTATCCTTACTGATGTCTGCTGTAACTACCAAACCGATCAATCTCAATTTTCCCCTCACTGCTGTGGTGGGACAAGAAACAATTAAACTGGCTTTATTACTAGCTGCAATCGATCCCCAACTGGGAGGAGTAGCGATCGCTGGTCGTCGTGGAACGGCTAAATCTGTGATGGCGCGGGGACTTCATGATTTATTACCCCCCATTGAAATTATTCAAGATTCTCCCTATAACTGTGACCCCACTAAACCTGATGAATGGGATGATGACACTGTAGCTAAGTATGGCAATACCAACCTAGAAACGATCCCTACTCAGATTATTTGTTCTCCTTTTGTGCAGATACCCATAGGAGTGACAGAAGATCGCTTATTGGGTTCGGTAGATGTAGAAGAGTCGATAAAACGGGGTGAACCAATTTTTCAACCAGGGTTATTAGCCCAAGCTCATCGGGGAGTGTTATACATTGATGAGATTAATCTCTTAGACGATCAGATTGCTAATCAATTATTTTCAGTCTTAACCGAAGGGCGAAATATTATTGAACGGGAAGGTATTAGCTTTCAACATCCTTGCAAACCGATTCTGATTGCTACTTATAATCCCGAAGAAGGAGTATTGCGAGAACATTTATTAGATCGCATCGCGATCGCTCTTTCGGCTGACAGTATCTTATCATTGGAGCAGCGCCTCGCAGCAGTCAACCAAGCGATTGAATACAGTAATTCCCCGCAAGACTTTCTCAAAAAATACCAAGATGAAATTGAAAGCGTTAAGACTGACATTATCTTGGCGCGGGAATGGTTGAAAGAGGTTCAAATTACCCACGATCAAATTCTCTACCTGGTACAAGAAGCAGTTAGAGGCGGGGTAGAAGGACATCGCGCGGAACTATTCGCGGTGAGAGTAGCCAAAGCAGCAGCAGCCATAGAAGGGCGCAACAACGTTACCGCAGATGATTTACGCAAAGCAGTAGAGTTAGTGATTATTCCTCGCGCTACTACTATTGAAACTCCCCCTGAAGACGCACCCCAACCACCACCGCCACCACCGCAACAACCTCAAGATGAGTCAGAACCAGATACAGAAGAAGAACCAGAAGAGGAAGAGGAAGAGAACCAAGAACAAGAACCACCTGCAATTCCCGATGAGTTCGTCTTTGACATAGAAGGAGTAATCCTCGATCCAAATGTGCTAACTTTTGCCCAAACTATGCAACGTCAGGGTAAGTCTGGGGCGCGTAATCTGATCTTTTCTGAAGATCGCGGACGCTACATCAAACCCATGATCCCTAAAGGAAAAGTTAAACGGATTGCTGTCGATGCGACGCTGCGGAGTGCAGCACCATATCAAAAAGCTAGAAGAGAACGTCAGCCAGATCGTAAAGTTATTATCGAACAAAGCGATTTACGTTCTAAACGCATGGCGCGTAAAGCTGGTTCTTTAATTGTTTTTGTGGTAGATGCGTCGGGTTCAATGGCGTTAAATAGAATGCAGTCCGCTAAAGGTGCAGTGATGCGACTGCTAACCGAAGCTTATGAAAACCGCGATCAAATTGCCTTGATTCCATTTCGGGGCGAAAGAGCCGAAGTTTTACTGCCTCCGACTCGTTCGATTACTATGGCACGAGGCAGACTCGAAACTTTACCTTGTGGTGGTGGTTCTCCTTTGTCTCATGGTTTAACCCAAGCAGTAAATGTCGGGATCAATGCGCAAATGTCGGGAGATATTGGACAAGTCGTAATTGTGGCAATCACTGATGGTAGAGGCAACATTCCTTTATCCCGTTCTCTCGGTGAACCACAAGAAGCAGGAGAAAAACCGAATATTAAAGAGGAACTATTAGATATTGCTGGCAAAATCCGTGCTTTAGGTATGAAACTGCTTTTGATTGATACAGAAAGCCGTTTTGTTTCTACTGGTTTTGGCAAAGAATTAGCTAAACAAGCTGGTGGCACTTATTATCATTTACCTAAAGCCAATGATCGGGCGATCGCTGATATGGCAAGAGGCGCGATTTCTAATCTTTAGTAGCTAGATTAAGCTAACTTGTAATATTTCTGAAGTTTTTGCTAATTTTGGTTAATCAACCAGACATTTAGCAAAAATCAGACATCAACAAAATATTTCATCTTAATTAGATTCATCTAAAATACTATCTCGGTCTAGTAATAAAAGATTACGCAATTGATTGGTATCTAGTTTAGTTAGCCATTGTTCTCCTGCATCTACAGTTTGCTCTGCTAGTTCTTGTTTACTTTCGATAATGTCATTAATTCTTTCTTCTAAAGTTCCGCTACAAACAAATTTATGAACTTGAACGTTGCGTTTTTGTCCGATCCGAAAAGCACGGTCTGTAGCTTGATTTTCTACCGCAGGATTCCACCAGCGATCAACATGAAATACATGATTAGCTCTAGTTAAATTTAGTCCTGTACCTCCAGCTTTAAGGGATAAAATAAAAATTTGAGGTGCATTAGGATCGTTTTGAAAACGGTCGATCATTTCTTGTCTTTGTGGGCGACGAGTTGCGCCATACAAAAAGAAAACTTCTTGCTTTAAAGCCTGTTCCAAATAAAATTTGAGTAGTTTGCCCCACTCAGAAAACTGAGTAAAAATAAGAGCATGATTTCCTTCTTGGACAATCTCATCCAGCATTTCTGTTAGTCGCATTAACTTACCAGAACGATCAGAAAATTCTTGAATATCTGTAATTAATTTGTTGGGTTTCGTTGTCTTAGTTTTACCAGATATTAATATAGGATGATTACAAACTTGTTTAAGTCTTAAAAGTAAGGTTAAAACTAAACCATGACGCTGAATTCCGTCAGATTCTTCAATTTTAGTTAAAGACTCATCAACTAATTTTTGATAAAATTCGGCTTGGGTTTCAGATAAACCACAAAAAACATTCATTTCTTGTTTTTCTGGTAAATCTTGAATAATATTTCGGTCTGTTTTAAGACGACGTAAAATAAAAGGCTGCACTAGAGAACGTAAAACATTTAGGGAATGGCGATCGCCAAACTTTTCGATAGGATTAGCAAATCTTTTTTGAAAAAAGGTGCGATTACCTAAAAAGCCAGGATTGAGAAAATCTAAAATTGACCAAAGTTCTGTCAAGCGATTTTCTACAGGAGTTCCTGTTAAAGCGATCCGAAAATCTGCGGGTATTTGTCTTACAGCTTGAGACTGTTTTGCCGTAGGATTCTTAATGTTTTGGGCTTCATCTAAA
Source organism: Xenococcaceae cyanobacterium (assembly GCA_051155735.1). GTDB lineage: Bacteria > Cyanobacteriota > Cyanobacteriia > Cyanobacteriales > Xenococcaceae > JASJCP01. The sequence goes on along the minus strand of DAXETX010000069.1, from coordinate 31,354 downwards.
ACAATTCCTTGCCAACTGACTAAGCTTAAAGTTTTACTATCTCGATGCACTAAAGAATAGCTCGTAATAATTAAGTCTTGATTTTGGGCAATTTTGGCAAAGGTTTTGCCTTGCTTACGATTTTCACCATGATGAATTAAAACTGACAAAGTGGGAGCAAATTTTCTAATTTCTCTTTCCCAATTATTTAAGACAGAGGTAGGACAAATAACTAGAGTCGGTTTGTTAATTAAATCTCGGTTTTTAAGATGTAAAATAAAACCAATTAGTTGCAAAGTTTTTCCTAAACCCATATCATCAGCCAGACAAGCACCAAGACTCCACTTTTCTAAAAAAGCTAACCAGCCGATACCGCGAGCTTGATAAGGTCTTAAAGTTCCGCTTAAGTTTTCGATCTGATTAATTGGTTCTATTGATTTATTTTCGGTTAAATTACTAATTAATTCTTGTAAAACTCCTTCAGCTGAAAATTTTACCACAGGCAATTTTACTAAAGTTTTAGTATCACCCGTAGAAAGCCTTAAAGCATCTTCTACCGATAAACTTAGCTGTTCGTTAGATTGATTTAATACTGCTTGGGCTGCTCTAACTTCTGCGGGTTGTAATAATAACCATTTGCCATCAATTTCTACGATAGGAGACTGTTGATCTAATAACTTTTCAAACTCAGATTGAGAAATAGTATTATCTCCTACAGCTATAGATAAATTATAGTTTAGTAAACTTTTTAAACTTAATCTTTCTCCTGGCTTTTGAATAACTTCGGCAGTAATTCCTACTCCTAATCTTTGTTCGTTTTCCCCTGAAGCTAAACCAGGAGGCATAATTACCCCTAGACCATTATTGGTTAATTGCCACGCAATTGAACGAATAAATTCATAAACTTGGATCGGATTTAGTTGACAATTAGTTGGATTACTAACTTCTAAACTGGCTGCAATCGGAGAGTAAATACGAGCAGCTAAACCTAATCCTTTTAAAAGAGTTTCTTGAGGCTTTTCTATAGTTCTAGTACCATATTTTATTACTGATTCTGTATTTGCCCAGATCGATTGTGAGTCAATAATAATTTCTGAATCATCTAAAGCTTGCAAATAATATTTTAATTGCCAATCTCCTTGAGCTTGTTGATGATTAATCACTGGAGGCTCTAGAAAAAAAGCCACGCGATAGCGATTTTGTCCTAAATTTTGATTATCTTGATTAACTAAATATTCTCTAATTGGTAAGCTCCAATTATAAAGAGCATTTTGAATTTTTTGCAGATTATTGCGATCGCTAACTAACAAATTAGTCTCTTCTGAGATCGAGTTTTCTGTTAGAGAATTACAAAGCGATCGCAACCAAGGAGTAACCGAAATTGACCGAGGAAGATTAAGATTAAATTCGATATTATTGCGTAGGTAAGCATCTAAAATTGTTGCCAAAAACTGCAAAATTAATTCTTGAGAATTTACATTATTTACGTTGGGTTTTTGATCGTAAGCCAAACAAACTTGAGGCATTAATTGACTAAATTTAGCTAACCGAGTTAGATCGAGATCGCTATCTAATAAAGGTTGCCAAACACCAAAAGGTCGCTCTTGAATAATCTCAATCCCAGGTAAAAACTTATCGCGATTAATTAAATCTAATACCCAACGATAAAGCTGATGCCAAAAAATTAGATCCGATCCTAAATAACTAGGATAATTAAGAGGTATAGCTTGTAAAAATGTTACTGTTTGTTCAGGAGTCAAACTCAATCCTGATACTTGCCAAGGTTGAATTTCAATAACTGAATCATCAGTTATCTCGACGAGATTTTGCGAAAAAATCGGGACTAAACTTGCTTCTGGTGTCAGTTTTTTACTAGGAGCATTTAGAGAATGCTCAGTCTTACTTTTGATTATTTCCTTCTGAAAAAACTCGGACTCAATTAGTTGTTGCTCACCTAAAAAACTAATTAATTCTGTGGCACTCAAGCAAAAAGGATGCTGTAATTGATTATTCCTAGTAGTTATTGCTAAATTAACCAAAGAACGCCAGGTTTCTCCCCAAAGAAAAAAATGACTGCTATTTGAGTTTACAATCCAACTACCATGAATAATAGACATGAGATACCTTTAATTGAACTTGAAAGTTAGTTTCGGTTTAATTATTGTTACACCACAAACAAATAGGATGTGTAACCACCTCAGATAGTCCCTTTGCAGCCTGTAGTGAACCTAGTTCGCGTTAATTAATTAACCATATAAGTAGAAATTACCAGAAGTACCAAGAAATTGGCTACGAAACAACGATATACTAAGCATTGGATGCGAAAAGTAAATTTAGGGCATTCAACTTAAACTTAAGACTACATTAATTCGATACCGCAAATAAATATGAATTCAGGAATCGACTTACAAGGCAGTTTTATCGAAACTCTCAAGAGTTTGGGACTACCACCAGGCTTGGCTAAAACGATTTGGCTACCTTTACCCATGTTACTCATGATTATTGGTGCAACAGTAGGAGTTTTGGTCGTAGTGTGGCTAGAACGAAAAATTTCGGCTGCTGCTCAACAACGCATTGGTCCTGAGTACGCAGGTCCTTTGGGTGTTTTACAACCCGTGGCGGACGGCATTAAATTAGTATTCAAAGAAGATGTAATTCCTGGTAAGTCCGATCCTTGGCTGTTTACCTTGGGACCAGTTTTAGTAGTTGTCCCCGTATTTTTATCTTATCTAATTGTTCCTTTTGGGCAAAACTTAAATATTACCGATCTTAACGTCGGGATTTTTCTGTGGATTGCCTTATCCAGTATTGCCCCTATTGGGTTGCTGATGTCTGGTTATGCATCTAACAATAAATACTCGTTGCTAGGGGGTTTAAGGGCTGCTGCACAGTCGATCAGCTATGAAATTCCTTTAGCCTTAGCTGTATTGGCGATCGTTATGATGTCCAATAGTCTTAGTACGATTGATATTGTAAAACAACAATCTGGCTATGGAATATTAGGCTGGAATGTGTGGCGACAACCTGTAGGGTTTATTATCTTTTGGATTGCAGCATTAGCCGAATGTGAGCGTCTGCCCTTTGACCTTCCTGAAGCTGAAGAAGAACTAGTTGCTGGTTATCAAACAGAATACACAGGGATGAAATTCGCCCTATTTTATCTTGGTTCTTACGTTAACTTAGTGCTTTCAGCTTTAGTGTTTGCCGTTCTTTATCTGGGTGGTTGGGAATTTATTATTCCTTTAGATCATTTAGCTGACTGGTTAGGAATTAGTCAAAATACTCCTTGGTTACAGGTTTTGACTGGTTCTTTAGGCATTATTATGACTCTAGTTAAAGCTTATTTCTTAGTCTTTTTGGCGATTTTACTGCGTTGGACAGTACCTAGGGTTCGTATCGACCAGCTACTAGATTTAGGATGGAAATTCTTACTACCAGTAGCTCTAGCTAATTTACTGATTACGGCAGCTTTAAAACTGGCTTTCCCTGTAGCTTTTGGTGGCTAAGAGAATTTTTTACCTTACCCTGTGAAACTAACTACCATGAGTAATAAGGGGTAAAGCTAAATTTGGTTTACACTTTGATCCCAAGGCAATTAGCAGTTAGTTATCAACTATATAATCAAAATGTTTAAAGTACTCAAACAGGTTCAAGAATACGCTAAAGAAAGCTTTCAAGCAGCCAAATATATTGGTCAAGGTCTCTCGGTCACTTTTGACCATATGCAACGCCGACCCGTTACCGTGCAATATCCTTATGAGAAACTGATTCCTTCAGAACGTTATCGCGGTAGAATTCACTTTGAATTTGACAAATGTATTGCTTGTGAAGTCTGTGTGCGAGTTTGTCCGATTAATCTCCCTGTAGTAGATTGGGAATTTGACAAGCAGGTGAAAAAGAAAAAACTCAACCATTACAGCATCGATTTTGGTGTTTGTATCTTTTGTGGTAATTGTGTGGAATATTGTCCGACCAACTGTCTTTCGATGACAGAAGAATATGAACTATCATCTTATGACCGTCATGAATTAAATTATGACAGTGTAGCTTTAGGCAGACTACCTTACAAAGTTACTCAAGACCCTGCGGTTACTCCTTTAAGAGAGTTAGCTTATTTACCAAAAGGGGTCATCGAACCTCATGATCTTCCTGCTGGTTCACAAAGACCTGGTAAACGCCCTGAAGAACTGGTAGAGTCGATGAAATCAGAACAGGAATAATAAAAATTCTGTCTAATCCTAGCTTTGATGGCTGATCGCGATCAGCCATCTTTAAATATGCCCAAATCGGGTACAGTGATTCTAAGAGGAAAACACAGTGAATTTAGCAGAAGGCGTACAAATAGTATCTTTTGGCATTTTAGCGGTGATGATGTTGACCGCAGCTTTAGGAGTTGTGCTGTTATCCAATATCGTTCACTCCGCTTTTTTATTAGCAGGAGTATTTCTTAGTATTTCTGGTTTATACATTTTACTTAACGGAGATTTTGTCGCTGCTGCGCAAATTTTGATCTATGTGGGTGCAGTGAATGTCTTAATTTTATTTGCCATTATGTTGGTGAATAAACAGGAAGATTTTTCGAAAATTTCTGGACGGTTATTTCGGAAAGTCGCAACAGGAGCAGTCTGTTTAGGATTATTCGCCCTTCTAGGAACGATGATTTTGATTACTCCTTGGACTTTAGATGCTACTTCTCCAGCAGTAATTGAAAATACGATTATTGCGATTGGCGAACATTTTTTTAGTGATTTCTTATTACCTTTTGAGTTGGCTTCTGTCTTATTATTAATGGCAATGGTAGGAGCAATTATTTTAGCGCGTCGCGATTTAATTCCTGAAGTTTCTCAAACTGCTGATACGGTTACTACCAGTTTGACTTTACCAGAAAGACCTAGAGAATTGACTTCTATTAGTAATACTGGCGAAAATAATTAGCAATAGTAGAGGATTGATTAAAGTGCAACTTGAATATTTTTTAGTACTAGCTGCTGCTCTTTTTTGTATTGGTATTTATGGTTTAATTACGAGCCGTAATGCGGTAAGAGTATTAATGTCAATTGAATTGATGCTCAATGCAGTTAATCTAAATTTGATGGGATTTTCTAATTATCTCGATCCTACGGAAATTAAAGGTCAAGTGTTTACAGTATTTGTGATTACGGTAGCAGCAGCAGAAGCAGCGGTAGGTTTAGCGATTGTTTTAGCGATTTATCGTAATCGTGAAACTATTGATATGGAACAGTTTAATTTGCTGAAGTGGTAATTAATTATCTGTTGTGGGTTAAATTGGTAGGGACAATTAAGTTAAAGATGATGTCAGAGAGACCCCGCGCCCTTAACGACTCTGCTTCCCCTGACTTCGTGAAGTAGTAAGGTAGTGGGGGATTTTACAAATAGTTCTCCATTTTATCTTTAATTACACCCAGCTACTTAAACCCGCTTTATGGTTAGCTATGTTAAAGTTCAGGCTGAGAGATCAATATAAATACCAGGATTATTTCTCGCTCCCTAAACTATTTTAAGAATTAGCTAGGGGTAATTAAATAATTAATTGCCCCTACAATGTTTTTTAGCTAGATTACAAGTTACTGGTATGGAATTAGCATTTCAGTCTTTGATCGACCATTGGATTGAACAACATCCAAAACTATTTTGGTCGCTACAACATCCAGTGATTACTTTAGTTGCTATATTTATTATTATTATTCTAATTAGTCGTTTATTAATTGCGATCGCTCATCTATTAGATCGAGTTTGGCTGTGGATTATTCAAGCTCCTTGGATGTTACTTAAGTTATTGTTAGGGATTAAGAATAAGTCTTCAGAAGCAGTAGGTAATACGATTAATTATGAATTAGCAATAAATCCCGAACAACTGACAAAAATTGTCCAACAATTAGAAAGAATTGAACAGCAACAAAAACAAATATTGCAAGATGTTGCTAGTCTTAAGCAGCAATATCAGACTATTGATACTTTAAAATCTGTGGTAAGTTTGCCTGAAAAAAAACTTTAATTTCATTGCTGCTTTAAATTCTCATCTTAATAATTTAAGTTGTATTTTTTTGCCTTGTTTTGAATTAAAAGTGCAAACCCCGATTGCTTACGATAACTTTCCCAAATAGGATTATTAACTGCCAAATCTAAATACTTTCTCGGATAAAGATTGATCGCTTTTTCCAGATAAATAATTGCCCAATTAGCTTGATTTTGCTGAGCATAACAACAAGCTTGGCGATACAATAAAATATCAGAATCTGGGGTAGTTTTTTCGGCTTGTTGGTAACAGTTAATTGCTGCTTGATAGTTACCTAACTTTTCATAAATAATTCCTTTTTGATAGTGTGACCAATAGTCATCAGGTTTGATAGTTAAAGCTAAATCATAATTAGCTAAAGCTGCGTCCCATTTTTCCCATTGCTCTAAGGCTTCGGCTTTGCGATAATAAGCCCAATAATCATCAGGACGTATTTCTACGGCGCGATCAAAATAAATAATTGCTTGATCGTATTCCTTATGCTTACGATAAGCTTCCCCTAGACGATAAGTTACCCAATAGTCATCAGGTTGTCTGGTTAAAGCATTAGTAAAACAAGCGATCGCATTTTCGTATTGTGCCAACTCATCGAGGTAAATGCAACCCTGTTCGTACCAAGCCCAATAATTATCAGGTTTAATCGTAGCAGCTTGAACATAGTGTTCGATGGCTTCGCGGTAGCGTCCCAACTCTTCTAAGACTCCTGCTTTACGATACCATGCCCAATAATCTTGGGGGTGATATTCAATCGCCTTACTATAACTAACCAAAGCTTCTTGATAGTTACCTTTTTCTCGTTGGCTATTACCTTGTTGATACCAACCTTGATAGCTGTCGGGTCTGCATTCTAAAGTTCTAAACATTGGGGTTAAATCAGTAAACAGTTATCTATAATTAATTTTAATCATGCTTCCTTCCGATCTTTTAATTTATCGGCAAAATGGCGAAACTGTCGTCCCAAAAAAGTTATCAATTGATCAGAGAACTCTCGGTTTAGCCAGCGATCGCATTGAGTGTTTTCAAGACTATCTGGGTAAAACTCAAAAAGAATTAGATGCTAAATTAGCGCAAATGGAAGGAGATAGTCCTGATTATCGACTCAAAAGAGGCTTAGCGCACATTTTGAAAAGTAGTTTTGCTACCTTTGAGATTATCAGTCCTCTCGAACCACAAACCTTAAGACAAAAAGTATTTGCGGAAGCTGCGAAGAATTCAACGTTACCCCATCATCGTAGCGCGACTTTAGAGGCGATCGCCCATAACTTAACTGTGGAACTCAAGCGTCAAGTTTCTCGCGCCGAGATTGAAACAGGGTTATATGCAGATTTACCAGAAAACCGCATCTTAACTGAGTTCGATCCACCTCTTCCTGAAGCCTTAATTCATCGTTACAACTTATCTCAAGTTCAGGGGATTTTTTATCGCGCCAGTAATATCGTAATTAATGCCCATCGCAACGATCCAGGAGAATATAAATTACTGTTTCGCTATCTCAAATTATTTCAATTGATGGCATATATTGAGGGAGATTCTGACACGGGTTTTACCATTACCATTGATGGTCCTACCAGTTTGTTTAAAGCTAGTACTCGCTACGGTTTAGCTTTAGCCAAAATGATTCCTGCATTACTTCATGTTAGTAAATGGAGTTTGCAAGCCAAATTACAACAAAAAGACCCTTATTCGGGCAACATTAAAACAGGAAGATTTACCTTAGAAAGCGATCGCTGTTACCTAGTGACTCACTATCCGCCAGGAAAACCCTATGACAGTATGTTAGAGGCTTCTTTTGCTAATAGTTGGGCGAAAGCCAAAACCCAATGGCGATTAGAAAGAGAAGTCGATCTCGTACCGCTTCCTGGTAGTGTCATGATCCCTGACTTTCGTTTAGTTCATCCTGATGGTAGAGATTTTCTCTTAGAAATTGTCGGTTACTGGCGACCCGAATATCTTAAAAAAAAGTTTTATCAAGTGCGTAATTCTGATGTAACTAATTTAATTTTAGCTGTTTCTGAAAGATTGAATTTAGCCAAAGCAGGAGTTAAATTTACTGACTTACCAAATCGTGTAATTTGGTTTAAAAATAAGCTGCAAGCCAAGGCAATCTTAGAAATTATTGAACCTTAAGCTCTCAGGCATTTAATTTACTTGTTGAGATTAACTAAATATATAATTTTGTTATTAAAATTAGGTGAATATGATATTTTTTATATAGTGATGTCATAATTTATTTTTTTAACTTAATAAACTTAAAAATATTGTATTAATTTGATTTATTAAATCAATATTTTCTTTTCCTTTAAGTAATTGATTTTTATAAAGTTGATATGTAGCTTTAATTTCATCTATAATAAAATTATCTATAAGATTAAAATCAATAATTTTAGATTTATTAATATCATTAGGTTCAAATTTTTTTAATCCATTACCATATTCTCTTCTTTGTTCATTAAAAATTTCTTGAGCAATCTCTGTTAATAAATAAGCAAAAAAAATATCAGCTTTATCTTTAAATAAAGAATGTAGAATAGACTTGATCAAAAATAAAGTATAAATGTTACTAAAGCCACTTAATTTAATTTTAGTAAAATCATAAAAATCTAATAAAGCTTTATTTTTATTAGGAAAATCATGAAATTTTAAATAAGGTGGATTGCAAATTATCCCATCATACTTTTTTTCCCAGTTGGTAACCAAATAATCTTGGCATAACAATTTTATATTGGCTTTTAGCTGAGAATTATTTAACAACTGTATTGTCTGGCTCAAAATTTTTTGCTCAATGTCATAGCCAATAAATTTAAGATTGCTTTGTAGTTTGTATGCTGCTCTAAAAAAAATCCCTAATCCTACTGATGGGTCTAAAATAGTTATATTTTCTCTAGAAGCAATTACCCATGATGCCATAAAACTTGCAACATCAAAAGGAGTAAAAAACTGAGCATATTTTTTACGAGTATTTTGATTACTAGTTTTTAAAAAGTTTTTTTCTGGTCGATCTGAAAAAAGATAATCATCCATAGACTAAAAGTTTACCTCTTGAATATTTAATAACTCTAAAAAATTAGATAAATTCAAATAAGCTTTCCCTCCTTCAAAAGTTACATAAAACAATAATCTTTCTCTATCTAATTCTCTCATTTGACTTTTATGTTTAGGCATACTAACTTTATAAGATAATTCTTTACCAACTTTAGAATTAATTTTTATAGTTGTCTTATTTTGATTTTTAGTGTCTTGCTCTATGAAAAAATCTATTCCTTCTCGATCAGAATCAGCCAGCATACTCAAAATATCTTGAAATGATATGCCATAAACCTTATCAAAAAAACTTGACAGTAGTAATGAGGAACATTATAAGTTTGAATCCATTTATCAACAACTTTGATATCTTCTACTTGACGAAATCAAAGATTTTAATGATTCAATTGTCGCTTTATAGTTCATTTAGTCTGCTTTAGAAAAGAAATTAATTTTCAACCTCATTAGTAATATTTCTTTCTGAAGGAATCGCAGCAATAATCGCATCAATAACTTTAGAAATATAAATAACCTCTAAACCAATATCTTCGGGAAGACTTTGACCTTTAGGAACGATCGCCCGTTTAAACCCTAACTTAGCTGCTTCTTTAAGACGCAATTCCATTTGCGATACCAAGCGGACTTGTCCTCCCAAACCCACTTCGCCGATTAAGACGGTACGGGGATCAACCGTGCGATCGCGAAAACTGGCAACTAGGGCGATGGCAATACCGAGATCCGCTGCTGGTTCAGTAACAGTCAAACCGCCAGCCGAAGCCATATAAGCATCCAGTTTTGAGAGGGGAATCCCGACTCTTTTTTCGAGGACTGCTAAAATTTGCTGGAGGCGGTTGTGATCGATTCCTGTAGTGGAACGACGGGGAGAAGTATAGCTAGTAGGGCTAACCAAAGCTTGCAACTCTACTACCAAAGGACGTGTTCCTTCACAGGCGACAACTGTGGAAGTTCCTGGGGCGAGTTCGTCGCGGTTGCCCAAAAATAGTTCTGAAGGGTTATCGACTTCCACTAAACCGCGGTCTGCCATTTCAAAGATGCCAATTTCGTGGGTTGCACCGAAACGATTTTTGACCGAACGCAAGAGACGATGGGAGGCATAGCGATCGCCTTCAAAATACAATACTGTATCTACTAGATGTTCTAAGACCCTAGGTCCTGCGATCGCCCCTTCTTTCGTTACATGACCGACAATCAGTAAGGTAATATTTTCTCTTTTTCCGACTTGCATTAATGCGGAAGTACATTCTCTAACTTGCGCCACAGAACCAGGGGCGGAAGTCAAAGCAGCAAAGTGTAAAGTTTGAATACTATCAATAATTGCCACTTGGGGTTTTAAGCATTCCAACTCCCGTAATATTTCTTCTAAATCCGTTTCTGGCATGACATAGAGAGAGTTATCAGGAATCGCAACTTTTTTGCCATTGCCATTTTCAGCAACCCCGCCATTTGTTCCCTCCACCCCCAAACGGGAAGCCCGTAATTTTACTTGTTGTCCTGACTCTTCTGCGGAAACATAGAGAATTCGCGGTAATCGGATTGATAATTGATTAGCTACTTGCAGTAAGAGAGTCGATTTACCGATGCCAGGATCGCCACCGATTAGGACTAGAGAACCAGGAACAATTCCCCCTCCCAATACCCGATCTAATTCCTTGTAACCTGAAGCAAATCTAGCTTGCTCGTCGTTATTAATATCGGTAAACTTGACTGAGACTCTAGGTTGAGCAGAACTGTTGACTTTAGGAGTATTGTTACCAGACTGCCATCCGCCACGACTAAATCCACTCTTAGATTGCTCTATGGGTTCTTCTGAAATTGTGCCAAACTCGTTACATTCTTTGCACAAGCCAAACCATTGGCTATATTCTGCGCCACATTCACTACAAACATAGATCTGCTTTGATTTCGCCATTTGATAATTTTTTAAAAAATATTAAGAAAACTTAAGAAAATAATCAATCTTTCTCGACAACTCTTAAAGAATGACAAAGTAGCTCGAAGACACCATAAATCTGAAAAAAGACTAAAAATCCGAGAATTCAAAGGCGACTCATCATAATTAGGTAGCACGAAAGATATATTCTAGATATTAAAGGAAGCAAAATTTAACTTAAACTTCGGTAATTAAACTTAAGTAAGGAGTGCAAAGTAACTTGGAAACTCATAAAGAAAAAATTTTAGTTGTTGATGACGAGGCTAGTATTCGGCGTATTTTAGAAACTCGTTTATCCATGATTGGTTACGATGTAGTTACGGCTGCGGATGGGGAAGAAGCTTTAGAGACTTTTCGGGTATCCGAACCCGATTTAGTGGTTTTGGATGTGATGATGCCTAAGCTTGATGGTTATGGTGTCTGTCAAGAGTTACGGAAAGAATCTGATATTCCCATTATTATGTTAACGGCTTTAGGTGATGTGGCAGATCGGATTACTGGCTTAGAATTAGGTGCAGATGATTATGTCGTAAAACCCTTCTCTCCCAAAGAGTTAGAAGCTCGCATTCGGTCGGTTTTACGTCGCGTTGAAAAGAATGGTGCGCCTGGTATTCCCAGTTCGGGAGTCATTCATGTTAGTTCGATCAGAATTGATACAAACAAGCGACAAGTTTATAAAGGAGATGAGCGAATTCGTCTGACAGGAATGGAATTTAGCTTATTAGAATTACTGGTAAGTCGCTCTGGTGAACCTTTTTCCCGTTCGGAAATTTTACAGGAAGTTTGGGGCTATACTCCCGAACGTCATGTAGATACGCGGGTGGTAGATGTTCATATCTCCCGTCTCCGTGCCAAATTAGAAGACGATCCGAGTAATCCCGAACTGATCTTAACTGCTAGAGGTACAGGTTATTTATTTCAGCGGATTTTAGAACCAGGGGAAGATTAAACTCATCGCTGACGATTTCGACCGATGTTGAATAAAACCCCCTCATCCAAAATCCGATTCTCAAAACCCACTTTTGAGACTGAAGCGGAGCGTTTTTTAATCCTTTAGATATATGTGGAGTATGACAACGGAATTTTGTATCAATTAAAATGGCGCAATCTGACCCCAATCGCATAGTACGTTTGTTGCCGATCGCCGTTGGGGGATTGGCAGGTACTTTATTACTGATCAATCGTTTACTTACAGTATCTTTAACTACTTCTCAAGCTCGTTCTGATGCTTTAGGGATTATCGAGGGTGCAGTATTATTATTAGTCGGAGTCATCTGGCAACAAATTCAACCGCGATCGCCCGATACAGTTACTTTAGTTGGAGAAGTAGGGTTAGAGTTAGCTCCCGAATTACCTGATCCAGTTAAAACCGAATTAGCTTGGGCTTCCCATTTACTCTTAACCAATACCGTAACGCGATCGCTGGTTGTTTATTATGACGGCAAAACTCTACTACGCCGAGGAGTCTTAGGCAAAAATCAGACAGTGAACCCAGGGACGATTGTTCAAAGAGTATTACAAACTCAAAAACCAGTATATCTAGTCAATCTTCAGCTTTATCCTGGCAAAGTCGAATTTGATTATTTACCTGAAAATACCCAAGGAGTTATTTGTCAACCCATAGGAGAACGAGGGGTTTTGATTTTAGGGGCTAATGCGCCTAGAAGCTATACCAAACAAGATGAAAATTGGATCGCGGGTATTAGTGATAAATTGGCAGAGACGCTAAAAATTAGCGACCAACCTTCACGCCCAAGCTAGTTGACAGTCGGTCTGAATCTGTTGTGTCAAAGCTGCTAAAGAATCAAACTTTTGTTCGGGGCGCAAAAATCGCTCTAAATAGACAATAAGACTCTGATCGTACAAATTTCCCGACCAATTGAGCAGATGAACTTCAGCCGTAACCTGAATCCCTACTACGGTAGGACGAGAACCAAGATTCATCACACCTTTAAGATAAGAGTTATCAGTTATTATGCCAGCTTCAGAGGGGGCAATTTGGACTTTGACAGCATAAACTCCGTGACGTGGGAGTAATTTATCTGCGGGGAGTTGTAAATTAGCAGTAGGAAAGCCAATAGTTCTGCCTAACTGTTGTCCTTTAATTACTTTGCCCACCAGACGATAAGAACGACCCAGCATCGAATTAGCCCTTGTGATATCTCCTGCTTGTAAGGCTTGACGAATTAGAGAACTACTGATCCGAACTTGCGCCTCAGCGTTATTAGCTTCGTTGACACTGCATTGATGCAATGGATTAATTTTTACAGGAATCTTAAACTGAGCAGCAATAGTTTGCAAATCAGTAGCATTACCTTTTCTTTGATAACCGAAGCGAAAATCCTCCCCGACACTAATCAAAGTTGCTTGTAACTGTTTAACTAAGACTTCTGCGACAAACTGTTGCGGACTGAAATTAGCTAATTTGCGGTCAAAAGGTAATAATACCAGTTGTTTAATGCCGAGATTACCGAGATATTGGGCTTTTTCTGCTATGGGAGTTAATAACTTTAGGCGATCGCCTGTGAAAAACTCCCGTGGATGGGGTGTAAAACTAACAACTGACGGATAAACAGCAGGGTCGGCAATCGTAAATATGGGTTGCAATACTGTCCTATGCCCTTGGTGTACGCCATCAAAATTGCCAAGGGCGATCGCTGTTGGTTTCCGAATCTCGTCTGTTGAAGTTGCAATCCACACAGTTTACATTTTTACACAATTAGTCTTAAATGATAATCTTTTGTGGATTATATAATTATTCCTCCTAAAAAACAGTGACAGGAGCTTTTCCCCTAGGGTGCAGCAAGCGAAAAGCCCCTACCAGTCACAGCAAATTAAATCTCAGAATTGACCGCTTCAGAACTAACAGTAGCAGGAGAACTACTAGCACCAATAAAGTCAGCTTCTTGGACAAATCCACTGTAGGCTTCCATCCCATGTTCGCTGATATCCAAAACCCGATACTCTTCGGCTTCGTGGACTCGAATTCCAATTGTCGCTTTAAGAATGCCCCAAACCAGAACACTAAAGATCACGGTAAACGCGCCAACTGATAAGATACCAACGATTTGAGTAATGATGTTACCTGTCCCAAATATCCCCACTGCTAAAGTCCCCCAAATCCCACCAACCAAGTGGACTGAAGTAGCACCGACAGGATCGTCAATCTTGAGACGATCAAAGAAAGGCACAGAAAACACCACCATGATGCCAGCGATCGCACCAATAATAATCGCAGACACATAATCAACATCCGCACAACCCGCGGTAATGCCGACTAATCCTGCCAAAATACCGTTAATAATCATCGATAAGTCAGGTTTACCATCTTTAATCCAAGAAGTGAAAGTAGCAGCCGTACCTCCTGCTGCTGCTGACAAGTTGGTAGTAAGAGCAATATAAGGAACGTTGGCTGTAGCAGCTAATTCCGAACCAGGATTGAAACCAAACCAGCCAATCCACAAAATCAAACAACCCAAAGTTGCAAAACCCATATTGTGACCAGGAATGGCATTAGGTCTGCCTTCTTGATATCTACCTAATCGAGGTCCTAACATTGCTGCACCAACTAAAGCAGCCCAACCACCAACAGAATGCACGACAGTCGAACCAGCGAAGTCAGAAAAACCCATTTCGCTTAACCAGCCACCATCCCAAACCCAGCGTCCTGTAATTGCATAGGAAATAGCCACAAGCAAAGTACTAAAGATTAAAAACGCATCAAACCTAATTCTTTCCGCTACTGCACCAGAAACAATCGTGGCAGCCGTTGCCGCAAAAGCCACTTGGAATAAAAAGGAAATTGCTGGCGGAACTGCTGCTGGATAAGGTTCATCGCCATAGGGAATAGGATTGCCATTAAAGAAAAATCCGCTAGCACCAATTAGAGAATTACCTTCTCCATACATTAATCCATAGCCAATTGCCCAATAAGCTAGAGTTGCAATCCCAAAAACAATCAAATTTTTCGCCAGAATATTCACCGCATTTTTTTGGCGACAAAAACCTGTTTCTAACATTCCGAATCCAGCATTCATAAAGATTACCAGAACAGAACAAAATAAGAGAAAAATCGCATCGACAACGATTCTTAATTCATCGATATTCGCTGGTGCTTCAAAACCTTGTGCAGTAGCAGCAGTATGCCAAATAATTACAATTAAGGCAGATAAGGGAACACAAGCTAGCCAGTTAAGCGAAAAAGAGCCAAATACTACTTTAATTGGTTTGAAAATTGCAATACTAGGTTTTGAGCTTGGCAAATAAACTTTACTTTTTGGTAACGGTACTTTTTTAATTTGGGAGAGATTAAAATTCATTTATGCTTCAATTAATTTTAGACAATACTTAATTAATTCATCCCTCAATCAGGTAATGTTTACTTTTGGCGTTTGGCTAAAATCATCACCTTAATTTTGTAGTAGAAGACAACCAACCAACAAAAGGTTGCTTTGCTGAGATAACCCTTTGTTTAGGGTTGATTTTATTTAATAAACAACATTTCTTGATACTTAGGTAAGGGCCATAAATCGTCAGCTACTTCCGCTTCTAAAGCATCTGCATATTCTCGGACCTCATCCATTAAGGGACGAATAGTGGTGGCAAAATATTGCATATGTTCTTTTGTCGAATTAAAATCTTCTTTGCCCAAAGCTGCTTCTAATTTACTCGTTTCTTCCATCATGCCATTGGCTAAACTAGCAACCTTTGTGACCCCTTCAGAATTAAAATCAATCTTCAGTTCTTTGAGGCTAGAAATAGCTGCGGATAGGTTGGAGATATATTTTAGTGCTGCTGGATAGATTTTAGTTTTTGTCATATCTATTACCAACTTGGCTTCTACTTCAATTGAAAGTAAATACTGTTCTGAATAGACTTCAAAACGACTTTCTAGTTCGGTAGGCGAAAGCACGCCAGTTTTCTCGAATAATTGTTCAATGTACTTTTCTTTTAAAACTGGCAAGGCATCAGCAGTAGTAGGTAAATTAGGCAATCCTCGTTCTTCTACTGCCATCTTGTGCCATTCTTCAGAATAGCCGTTTCCGCCGAAGATAACTGCGCCATGATCGCTCATAATTTCTCTGAGGATCGCAAAAATAGCAGTTTTAAGCTCAGTGCCTTGGGACAGTTCTTTTTCTAACTTATTAGCGATCCATCCTAAAGAATCTGCCAAAATTGTATTCATGGCGACTAAAGGTCCAGCAACAGACTGGTGTGAGCCTACGGCACGAAATTCAAAACGATTGCCAGTAAAAGCAAAAGGCGAAGTCCGATTTCTGTCTCCAGAATCTTTCATAAATGTGGGTAAAGTTTCCACCCCAAAATCCATGATGTCACCAGGTTTACAGCCTGTAATTTCTCCCTGCTTGATTTGCTCGAATACATCTTCTAACTGAGTACCCAAATAAACCGAAATAATTGCTGGAGGAGCTTCGTTAGCACCTAGTCGATGATCGTTGCTCGCTGTAGCAACTACAGCCCGCAGTAGCGAACCATATTTATGAACTCCGCGAATTACCGCACCACAAAAAGTCAGAAATTGCAGATTTTCGTGGGGATTATCGCCAGGGTCGAGCAAGTTACCTTGGGTAGAATTGCTAACCGACCAATTTACGTGTTTTCCAGAACCATTAATCCCGGCAAAGGGTTTTTCGTGCAGTAAACAAGCAAAACCATGTTTTTTGGCAGTATTGCGTAAAATAGTCATCGTCAACTGCTGATGGTCAGCAGCAGTATCTGCTGACTCAAAATAAGGTGCAAGTTCAAATTGACCAGGTGCTACTTCGTTGTGTCTAGTTTTAGCAGGAATGCCCAGACGATACATTTTTCTTTCTACTTCTTGCATGAAAACTTGAACTCGTTCTGGTATCGCGCCAAAATAGTGGTCGTCAAATTGCTGACCCTTGGCAGGAGTTTTGCCAAACAAAGTTCTCCCCGCTAAGAGTAAATCGGGACGACTATTGGCAAAAGCTGCATCGATCAGAAAATATTCTTGCTCTGCCCCACAGCTAGAGTGAACAGGAGCTACATCGCTATAGCCTAATAGTTTAAGAACTTTATTGGCAGTTCGATCCATTGCTTTGATCGAGCGTAGTAGCGGAATTTTTTTATCTAAAGCTTCTCCTGTCCAAGAAACAAATACTGTAGGAATACATAAAGTTACGCCATTATCAGTTTCCATGACATAGGCAGGAGAAGTCACATCCCAGGCGGTATAACCTCTGGCTTCAAAAGTAGAACGAATCCCGCCATTAGGAAAAGAAGAGCCATCAGGTTCACCTTTGATCAGTGTTTTTCCTGAAAACTCAGAGATTACTGTGCCATCACTTTGTACTGAAATAAACCCATCGTGTTTTTCCGCAGTAGCATTAGTCATGGGATAAAATACGTGGGCATAATATAATGCACCTTTAGAGATTGCCCAGTCTTTCATCGCTGCTGCTACAATATCAGCCACTGAAGGATCGAGTTTGGCATCAGACTGAATCGTCTTTTTTAAGGATTTGAAAGTCTCTTTCGGAAGACAAGCTTGCATCTTATTCAAACTAAACACATCCGTTGCCCACATATTTTGTAGTAGTTCTGGGGGCTTTACCGTAATCGGTTCTCTATGTGTAATTTGATAGATAGCTTGAGTTCTTGGCTCATATCCCATAGTATTCACTTCTCTTCTTGTGTAGTGATTTCACTATGGTGCAGCTTTCAAATT
This sequence comes from Xenococcaceae cyanobacterium, assembly GCA_051155735.1. Taxonomy (GTDB): domain Bacteria; phylum Cyanobacteriota; class Cyanobacteriia; order Cyanobacteriales; family Xenococcaceae; genus JASJCP01. The sequence goes on along the minus strand of DAXETX010000069.1, from coordinate 13,657 downwards.
TAGACAAGTCAAGATAATAAGTTAAGTTGTTAACTTACTAGTAATTATTAAAAGTAACTAAAATCGCTGACAAATAAATATATGAGGTTTTTTAAAGAAAGTAAATTGGGGAAATCCCAGAAATTTTAGTATAAAATTATACGAAATTCTCTCTCTAGCAATTTGGTTCTCAGATAACTTTAGTTTTCAATTCGTTAGTCATAAAATAAACACAAACCAGAAAGAACATTATTAGGAAAAGTCTCTTTCAAAATTGACTTTCATATTTCGGTATGTTTAGTTACAATGCAAAATCAAAGCGTAAACGCGGAGTTATTCTGTCTTCAGAAGGCTGGCAGCGTCTCAAATCAGCCCAAACAAACTCCGAAATGGCGGTAAATGGAGGAATTCCCTATACTCTAGAAGATTTAAATGAACTGACAGGATTGAGTTTTCATACTCTTACTAAAGTTAGAAGAAGACAGACTCCTGTAGATCGGCAAACTTTAGAATACTATTTTAAAGCTTTTAATCTGATTCTTACTGCCCAAGATTACACTAGAATTATTCCTGAAAATAAAGTTGCTCAGAAATTAACCATTGCTGCTGCACCAAATAGCTACCAGGAAACAACAATCTACAACCTAGAGCCTTTATTACCAGAAGGACAAGTGCCATTAGATTCCGCTTTTTATCTTGAAAGACCGCCTGTTGAAGCCAATTGCTATAAAACTATTTTGCAACCAGGGGCATTAATTAGAATTAAAGCTGCCAAAAAAATGGGTAAAAGCTCCTTAATGGTTAGAATCTTAAATTATGCTGCTCAGCAAGGCTGTCAAACAGTATTTTTAAGTTTTGGGATGGCAGATCGTAGTGTTTTCCAAGACTTAGATAAATTTTTGCAGTGGTTTAGTGCTAGCGTTGGTTTGGGTCTGAATTTACCTAACCAACTAGCAGACTATTGGGATGAGCTTTTTGGCAGCAAAATTAGCTGTAAGATTTACTTTGAACAGTATTTATTGACCAAAATTTCACAGCCATTGGTGTTAGCTCTAGATGATGTAGATCGCTTATTTGATTATCCTGAGTTGGCAGATGATTTTTTTGGTTTATTACGAACTTGGCATGAACAGGCTAAAAATCAGAACATCTGGAAGCAACTACGACTCATTGTCGCTCACTCAACAGAAGTTTATATTCCCCTGAATGTTAATAAATCGCCATTTAACGTAGGGCTACCAATTGATTTAAAACCATTTACCTCAGAACAAGTAGCAGATTTAGCTTTGAGATATAATTTGAACTGGTCACAAAGCAAAACAGAAAAGTTAATGGCGATCGCCAATGGTCAGCCCTATTTGGTACATTTGGGGCTATATCATATTTGGCAATCAAACATTTCTTTAGAGGAGTTATTACAAACAGCAACTACTGATACAGGGGTTTTTGCTGACCATCTACGACGACAATGGTGGGCTTTAGAGCAAGATGACAAGCTAGCAGCGATGTTTATCAAGGTGGTGCAAGCCTCTGGTGCTATCGAACTAGAATTGTTACAGGCATTCAAGTTAGAGAGTTTAGGACTGGTAAAGTTACAGGGAAATCAGGCAACGCCTAGTTGTGCTTTGTACGCTCAATATTTTGGCGATCGCATAGTACCTCATTGAACTGTAAATAAAATAATATGCTAGATATTAATGTGATCTGGGTTGTGGGTTGTGCGGGATTGGTGCTAATGATGCAGCCTGGTTTTATGTGCTTAGAATCAGGTTTGACCCGCTCGAAAAATAGTATTAATGTTGCCTTAAAAAATCTGGCAGATTTGGGAATTTCGATTACTTTTTTTTGGTGCTTTGGTTATGCTTTGATGTTTGGTGCATCTCAAGCGGGGTGGATTGGCTCATCGGGGTTCTTTCTTGCCATCGAAACAGACCCCCAGTTAGCAGCATTTTTTCTATTTCAGACGATGTTTTGTGGGACTGCTACTACTATTGTGTCAGGAGCATTGGCAGAACGACTTAAGTTTAACGGATATCTGATTATCTCGATGCTAATTGCAGGGTTGATCTATCCTTTGTTTGGACACTGGGTGTGGAATGGTACGGGTACAGGGCAGTTATCTGGGTGGTTGGGAAAACTTGGTTTTGCCGATTTTGCGGGTTCTTCTGTGGTTCACAGTATCGGCGGTTGGGTAGCACTAGCTGCTTTACTGGTAGTCGGACCTCGAACGGGAAGATTTAGCAATAACCATAGTTCTCCTTGGGAAGCGCGTAAAATTCATGGCTCTAATTTGCCTTTCTCAGTGTTAGGGGTAATGTTGCTGTGGGTGGGATGGCTTGGCTTTAATGGTGGTAGTACTTTTGAGTTAAATAATCAGATTCCTATAATTATTGTTCATACTGTGCTGGCTGGTGCTGCGGGTATGGTTTCCGCTGCTGCTTTAGGTTGGCAACAGAAAAAGATTATTGAAGCAGAAACTCTAATCAATGGTTCTATTGCTGGACTGGTATCTATTACGGCGAGTTGTAATATAGTCACCACCCCAATGGCAATGCTGATTGGGGCAATAGGTGGTGTGATTATGCTGCTGGTGACTAACTGGATCGAGCATCGGGGTATTGATGATGGAGTGGATGCTGTTGCGCTGCACGGGTTTGCTGGTGCTTGGGGTACTTTAACAGTGGCATTATTTGGCAATCTGGAATTATTAAATACAGGATTAACTAGGCATGAACAGCTTTTAGTACAGCTTTTGGGCATAGGAGTTGGCTTTATTTGGGGTTTTGGCGTTCCATATCTAATTCTGCGAAATATTAATCGGATTTTTCCGCTGAGGGTTTCAGTAGAAGCAGAAGCAATCGGACTTAATGTTTCCGAACACCATGCCAAAACCGAAGTCTATGATTTGTTTCGCGTCATGGATGAGCAAGCCAAAACTCAAAATTTTGATTTACGAGTGCCAGAAGAGCCATTTACGGAAGTAGGAAAAATTGCCCATCACTATAATCGGGTTATGGCATCTTTGGCAAATTATGCAGGGCAATTGCAAAATTTGAATGCCAGTTTAGAACACACTGTTGCCGAACGCACTGCGGAACTGGTTAATACCAATGCGAAACTAGAAAAAGCCAATATACAGCTAAAGCGGTTTAATCAGCTTAAGGATGAGTTTCTGGCAAATACTTCCCATGAATTGCGGACACCTCTAAATAGTATTATTGGGATCAGTGAATCTTTGATTGAGGGAGCTAGTGGTCCTATTTCGGAGCAAACTTCGGTTAATTTAGCCATGATTGCTCATAGTGGTCGTCGTTTATATAACCTAGTCAGTGATATTCTCGATTTTTCCAAAATACTTCATGATAATCTGAGTTTAAAACTCAGAGCAGTGGGATTGCGGGAAGTAACCGAAATTGTTTTAGTTCTTTGTCGTCCCTTGGTGGGTAATAAAGATTTACAGTTGCTTAATGCGATCGCCTCTGACTTTCCATTAATTAAAGCTGATGAAGACCGTCTGCAACAAATTCTCTACAATCTGGTAGGTAATGGGATTAAGTTTAGCGATCAAGGAAAGGTGGAAGTGAGTGCCGTTTTGGGGAGACGGGGAGATGAAAGAGAATTAGAGAATTCACCTGCTTATGTCACTATTACTGTGGCTGATACTGGTATTGGTATTCCCGAAGCTAAACGCGATCGCGTTTTTGAATCTTTTGAACAGGCAGAAGGTTCGATATCTCGGCAATATGGTGGTGTTGGATTGGGATTGGCAGTTACCAAAAAGTTAGTAGAATCCCATGGAGGTAAAATCTGGCTAGAATCGCAAGTAGGAGAAGGTTCTCGGTTTAACTTTACCTTGCCTGTTGCTACGGAGATCGAGCCAGCAAATGCTCAGGTGCAGGTGTTTCAAAAAAGTCTCGATGCTTTATCTCTGGTACAAAAGCCTCAAATTCCCACTTTACTCGCCTCAGAATCTCAGGCTCACAACTATAAAGTTTTGATTGTCGATGACGATCCTGCTAACTTACAGGTGCTAATTAACAATTTGTCTTTAGAGAATTATCAAATTGCCCAAGCCAATAATGGGATGGAAGCTCTAAGCTTACTTGAAGCTGGGTTAGACCCCGATCTTATTTTGCTAGATGTGATGATGCCAAAGATGACTGGATATGAAGTAGCAGCCCAACTCAGGCAAAACTATTCTTTGGATCGACTGCCAATTTTACTCCTAACCGCAAAAACTCAAGTACAAGATATTGTTACAGGGTTTAATGTAGGAGCAAATGACTATCTCAGTAAGCCGATTTCTCGCGATGAACTAATTGCCAGAATTCGGACTCATACTAACCTGCGTCGCTTACAACAAGAAAATCGGCGTCAAACCAATGAACTACAACGAGCCAAAGATAAGTTAGTTGAATACAATCTTACTTTAGAACAAAAGGTTAAAGAACGCACCGCAGAACTTTCACAAACCCTAGAAATTCTCAAAGCAACACAATCGGAACTAGAGATTGAAAACGCCTTACTCAGAAGCGATGAACAGCCTCTAGGTTTCGACTATCAAGTAGGAGGTAGTTTACCTATGGATGCACCTACCTATGTAGCACGTCAAGCAGATCGACATTTTTATCAAGCCTTAAAAATGGGTGAATATTGCTATATCCTCAATTCACGCCAGATGGGAAAATCAAGTTTGCGAATCCAAATTATGAAACGTTTACAAGCAGAAGGGGTTACTTGTATCGCGATCGATCTCTCAGAAATTGGGAATCAGCAGGTAACACCAGAGCAATGGTATGCAGGTTTTATCTATGGATTAGCTAGTGGCTTAGACTTACTGAGCTTACTTGAAATCCGTACCTGGTGGCGAGAGCATGATTTTCTCTCTCCTATACAGCGTTTGGGAGAGTTTGTTGATCGCGTGCTATTGGAGAAAGTAACCCAAAATATTGTCATTTTTATTGATGAACTTGATAGTCTGTTAAGTCTCAACTTCGAGCCTGACGATTTTTTGATGCTATTACGCAGCTTTTTTAATAAACGAGCCGATCGACCAAAATTTCAGCGTTTAACTTTTGCTCTATTAGGAGTGGTTGCTCCTTCCCAACTAATTCAGGACAAAAATCATACTCCTTTTAATATTGGTCAAGCAATTCTGTTGAAAGGATTTAAAATACATGAAGCACAACCATTATTAAGAGGTTTAGCAGACAAGGTGAGTAGCCCGCAAGTGTTTCTGAATGAGGTACTTGCTTGGACGGGAGGACAACCATTTTTGACGCAAAAGATCTGTAAACTAATTCGTAATGCCAATAGACAGATCGCTGCAAAAGATGAATTAGAGTGGATTGAGGGATTAATCCAAGTTCATATCATTGACAACTGGGAAACTCAGGATGAACCAGAACATTTACGAACCATCCGCGATCGCCTACTTAAGCATCAGCAAAATGCGATACCTTTATTACATAAGTATCAAAAAATTTTACGACAGGGTAAAATTACGGCAGATAATAGCCCAGAGCAAGCGGAATTGTTACTTTCTGGTTTAGTGAGCCAAAAAGACGGCGGATTAACCGTAAGTAACCGGATCTATGCCACAATTTTCAATCATGATTGGATAGCTAACGAACTGGCAAAATTAAAATGATTACCCTGATTTCTAGCTTGAGATAATAATCAGGTTGCTGTTGCTATTTTCTTTTTAAGACTAGAATAAAACAGCCCTACTATTTACCGTATTTTGCAGTAAATAGTAGAGATAAGAATCTGCTTACAATCGACTGTAAATTATTAACTAACAATCAATCATCAAATGTTTAACGGATCGGAATCTATTGCCACTTTTCTTATTGTCTTTACTGCTTTGGGGATTCTGGCGTGGGGCTACAATCGTGCTAGAGCCTATGGCAAGTTAGGAATTTTGGCTTGGTTGCAATCAGTGGTATTGATGAGTCCTTGGTTACTCTTTTTTGGCTTATTTGCTTTAGGCATTTACCTGAATCTGGTGGGAATTTTATTGTTACTTCTGGTTTCAATTGCTATTTATATCTGGCTTGGCAGACAATTACGGGCTGCGGGACAGGAGGAAATTTTACAACAAAAAGCAGCAGAACGTCTTAGAGCCGAAGCAGCCCAAGAAGTACCCAAAACTAACATCAGCGAGCCTGAGCCAACTGGAGCGGTGGAAATAGTACCAATTCCCGAAGCCGATTTAAGTAAAATTAAAAGTATCTTTAGTATTGATACTTTTTTTGCGACAGAGACAATCTCTTATCAAGAAGGCGCAATCTTTAAAGGTAATTTGAGAAGTGAGCCTGAGCAAGCTCATGCTAGCCTGACTCAAAAACTGACAGAACAGTTAGACAGCAAATATCGCTTGTTTTTGGTAGAAAGCCCCGAAGAAAAGCCTGTAGTAGTTGTACTACCTAGTAGTAATGACCCCCAAACTACAACTTTGGCACAAAAGAATTTAGCTCTAGTTTTGGCGATCGCTACTATTGTCACCAGCTTAGAAGCTTCTGGTTTATTGTTAGGATTCGATCTATTTAGTGATTTTAGTCGCTATCAAGAAGCCGTCCCTTTAAGTTTAGGACTTTGGGCAATACTGATTATTCATGAAATTGGTCATTGGGTAGTCGCCAAACGCTATGAGATTCGTCTGAGTTTACCTTTTTTCATTCCGACGTGGCAAATTGGTTCATTTGGGGCGATTACACGGTTTGAATCTTTATTACCTAATCGCACCGCATTATTTGATATTGCTTTTGCCGGAGTAGCTGTCGGAGGTGCGCTCTCACTCTTACTTTTAATTTTAGGCATGGTTTTATCTCATCCTGGAAGTTACTTTCAACTACCGACAGAATTTTTTCAAGCTTCAGTATTAGTAGGAACTCTGGCTAAGGTAATTTTTGGTTCGGCTTTACACCAAACGATTGTTGATGTGCATCCTTTAGTGATCACTGGTTGGTTGGGTTTAGTAATTACCGCCCTTAATTTGTTACCAGCAGGACAGTTAGATGGTGGCAGAATTGTTCATGCTATTTATGGTCGTAAAATTGCCCGACGTACCACAGTAAGTACTTTAATTGTTTTGGGTATTGTAACTTTAGCTAATCCTGGCAATTCAATACCTTTGTACTGGGCAGTATTAATTCTTTTGCTACAAAGGGACTTAGAACGTCCAGCCCTCAATGAACTTACTGAACCTGATGATGCTAGGGCTGCTTGGGGGTTACTGGCACTATTTTTAACTTTAGCAACTTTAATTCCTCTTAGTCCCAGTCTAGCTGGACGCTTGGGGATCGGAGGCTAGAAATCAGTAATCAGTAAACAGTAATGATGCAGTTATCAGATCGAATTCGCTTGAGTGTTGCTGTAGGAATAGCGAAAATGGTGACAGGAATTGTGCGATCGCTGAAGTTGGGTGCTGCTTCGGTGTTACCAGGCTTGATCGCGCGACGGTTGCAACCGCGTTTGCTAACTCTTTTATTTGAACAGGTGAAACAGGGAGTAATCTTAGTAGTCGGAACAAATGGCAAAACGACAACTTCGCTTTTGCTAAAGACTATTTTAGAAAATCAAGGTTATCAAGTAACTCACAACTCTAGTGGCGCAAATTTAATCAATGGTTTAACTGCTGCTTTATTAGCGGATGCGGATCTCTTGGGTAAGTTAGATTCAGATTATGCCATTTTAGAAGTAGATGAGAATGTTTTACCCTTAGTTCTCCAAGATTGCCAGCCCAAGTATATTTTAGGTTTAAACTTATTTCGCGATCAGTTAGATCGCTATGGAGAAGTCGATACTATCGCCCAACGTTGGGGAAAAGCGATCGCATCTTTACCCGAAACTACGACGATTATTCTCAATGCCGACGATCCAACTTTGGCTTATCTAGGACAAAACCTCAAGCAGCGAGTGCTGTTTTTTGGACTCAATGAACCAGAATTATACTTAGAGGCGATTCCCCATGCGGTAGATTCGATTTATTGTCCTAGTTGCGGACAGCTTCTAGACTATCAAGGTGTATATCTGTCTCACTTGGGCGACTATCAATGTTCTAGTTGTGGTTTTGCCAAGAGTGAGACTGCAATCGACTCTTCTGAATGGTCACAAATTCTCATCGGAGTTTATAACAAGTACAATACCATCGCAGCAGGACTACTAGCTTTAGAAATGGGGATTAAGCCAGAGTTAATCTTTAAGACGATTCAAAACTTTAAAGCAGCTTTTGGCAGAGCGGAAGAGTTAACGATTAATAATCAACATATTCGCATTTTGCTGTCAAAAAATCCTGTAGGAATGAATGAGACGATCCGCGCGGTTAAAGAGCTTCAATCTCAAGGTAAAGCCTCTGTTACTTTATTTGTCCTTAATGATCGCATTCCTGATGGTACTGATGTCTCGTGGATTTGGGATGTGGATACCGAACCACTGTTACAACAGGGCGGAACATTTATTGTTAGTGGCGATCGCACTTACGATCTGGCACTACGCTTGCAATATAGTAGCGCCCAGTTAGCAGCAGCAGCTAGACCTTTTAAACTAATTGTCGAAACTGATTTAGCTCAAGCGATTAATCAAGCTTTAGCTCTAACTTCTAAGACAGAAACTTTACATATTTTACCTACTTATTCTGCCATGTTAGAGGTTAGAGAAATTTTAGTCGGCAGAAAAATTTTGTAATTTTAGTGATTATGCTATTTTGCGCAAGATTGATATTTCAAAGGGTTCAATCGTCTCAGGAAAGGCAATTTTTTCTCCTTGACGATAAACTGTTGATAACAACACTAGCCAATCTTTGGGTTCTATAGCTTCATCCACATACATCGGTTTTTCGTAGGAGAAGTTGATCATAATTACTACTTTTTCTGCTTCTGTCTCTCTGGTAAATACTAGATGTTCGTAAGGATAATGAATTAAGGTTTTCCATGCTCCGATTTGCAAAGCTTGACTCTGTTTGCGGACTTTAATCAAGTTGCGATAAAAATTGAAAATAGAATCAGGATTTTTCAGTTCTGTTGCTACATTTACGTCTAAATAATTTTGATTGACGGGTAGCCAAGGTTCTACTGCTTTGCCAAAACTAAATCCAGCATTTGCTGAATCATCCCATTGCATCGGAGTTCTAGAACCATCCCGTGATGGTGGTAATTCTTCCGTATAACCAGTAGCGATCGCCTTATCTTGGCTTTTTTCTGGCGGAATCTCTAAATTATCACTCATGCCAATTTCTTGACCATAATATAAAATCGGCGTACCTCGCACTGTCAAGAGAATAGTTGCAGCAGCTTTGGCAATTGCTTCAGAATCAGTACACAAACTGCATTCGATCCAGCGGGATAGATGACGCGCAATATCATGATTGTCTAAGAAATAGCTTCCCCACGCTCCTTTGGGGGTTAGCAATTCTTTTTTAATAATCTCTCGCTGAAGATAACCAGGATACCAAGGACTAAAGGGAAATTCAAAAGTTAACGGTAAATGCAATTCATCATTATTTACCCCATAAAAAGTCAGTGAATCATAAAGCCGATTATCAATAAAAGTTTCACCGATTAAAAGGCGATCGCCATATCGATCTAAAATCTCTCTAATTTCGCGAATTAGGTGGTGATTTTCTGGCAGATTTTTATCGTATAAATGGTGCTGATTGTTGTAGTTATTTTTGTCTGTAGTCTCGAATTTAATCGGATTGTAACGATAGTAGGGGTCTTTACTATATACACTAGAAGCATCGAGCCGAAATCCATCAATACCAAAATCAAGCCAGTAGCGAATGACTTGATGAATTTCTGCTTTAACTTCAGGATTACGCCAATTAATATCGGGTTGATTTTGATTAAAGGTGTGAAAATAATATTGCTGTCTGGCTTCATTAAACGTCCAACCAGTACCACCGAAATAAGATAGCCAATTATTCGGAACTCCTCCATCAGGTGCAGGGTCTTGCCAATGATACCAATCGCTTTTAGGATTATCTTGGCTTTTACTAGATTCGATAAACCAAGGATGTTGATTAGAAGTGTGATTGATCACCAAATCAAGAATAATTTTAATGTTCCGTTGATGAGCTTCACTAACCAATAATTCAAAATCAGCTAACGTACCAAAAACAGGAGCAATATCATAATAGTCGCTAATATCATAGCCATTGTCGCTCATCGGCGATTGATTAATCGGAGATAACCAAATAGCATCAATTCCTAAAGAAGTCGTACTATCAGGATTTCCATCATTAAGATAGTCTAATCTTTGAATAATTCCTGGGATATCTCCTATTCCATCACCATTAGCATCGGCAAAAGTTAAAGGATAAATTTGATAAAGAACACTAGTTTGCCACCACTTTTGATGATTCATGACTTAAATTTGAAGAACCGGTAAACAATTAAAAGGAGTCTGACATAGACTCCTTTCTGATTTCAACCCAATTATGAAAAACTTATCGAGTGAACCGTACTCTGCATTCTGCGGTTTGATGAGCAAACATTATCTAACTTCAAACCAATACGTCTCAACCCAACTCACAAGTAAGAGGACAAGAAGCATAAATAGGAGCTTTAAAAGCTGTTTCTTGACTATGTAACCAATTAAGCCAACTTACTTCTTGAGGATGAATTCCTTTAGCAGTAAGAACCATCGCTCCTAAAACTACGGTCAAAACGTTGAGTGCCATAATACTACCAGCTACTAATAAAACAGCACTAGATGGTAACATTGTTTGCAAAACAACTGTTGCTAAAATACCTACTGTAACCAATAAAACCCCTACAGGAAACCCAATTACTAACAGACAAACTGTTAAAGTAAAGCTCCACAATAAAAAACTTTTTGTCAAATTAAAATAACGATTCTTTTGCCAAGTACTTTTTTGAACTGACTGCATTTCAAATTGCTCCAGATGGATAATTAACGACAACAACAACTTCAAGAGGTATATCTTCTGTAATAAAGTTCATCACATAAGAAGATATCTTTAAAATTAAGTATAGGGAATTTTTGAGAACAAAATCTTTTTTTCAACATTTTTTTACAATTGAGTTTTTTTTTCCATCAATAACCCTTATTATGAATCTCTCAAATACTCTAGATAGCGATCCCCAACTATTTAAAAGCTCTTAAACGCTATATCTGACTAAAAATGACTTTTGTTTTTGTTTCTTAATATTTTAGGGTTTGCCTCGAAGTTAAAAAGCGATTTAGGTCTAAATACTTAGAGAATTTAAAATTGCTAATTTAGAGTAACTACAGGTGAGTTGAAATTAAATACTCTGATTTTTAAAGCGATTTTATTGCTTTGATCCAACGGGAAAAGTTAGTACTAATATTATCTTGGACTATATTAACGATCCTCATCACGGCTAAATTTATTTAGCCTAGACCTCATATCCGTGCTAATTTATTGCACGGATATGAGGTCTGCGGTGGTAAATGAAAAAGATGGTGTTAAAGTCAGTTTTTTTTGGGGAACTATAAGCAAAAGACAACATCAACCAATAATTAAACAATAATGACTCAAGGAATTAACTCTCCTTTACCCCCACCACCGCCACCACCATCTTTAGGGAAAAGTCAGGGAAAAACAACTTCTGCTACCAAAGCAAACATACAAGATACTTCTATTGCACCTAAAACCACTACCCAAAAACGCCCTAAACCTTCTCCTGGTCAACCGACTTTAGAGTATATTATTCGCAATGCTTATGAATCGGGTTATTCTGATATTCACTTAGGAGTTGGAGAAGTTCCGCGAATGCGCGATCGCGGAGAAATAGCACTAACCGATTATCCCAAAACCGATCTCAATACTTTTATGAGTTGGTTGTACGAAATTTTATCAGAAGCAGAAATTCGCCAGTTTAAAACCGAATTAGAATTTGATGGTGCAACTCAGTACGACTTTGCTAGGGTCAGGATTAATATTTTTGATACTTTAACTGGTCCTGCGTTGGTAATGCGGTTGATTCCGTTAAAAATCTTAACGATGGATCAACTGGGTTTACCGTCGGTGTTTCGCGATATTTCTGATGCTCATAAAGGGCTGATTTTGGTTACTGGTCCGACTGGTTCTGGTAAATCTACTACCATGGCTGCCATGGTGGACTACATCAACACCGAACATGCCAAGCATATTGTAACCATTGAAGACCCAATCGAATTCGTGCATCAAAGTCGTCGTTCGCTGATCAAACAAAGAGAAGTTGGCATTAATACTCGTAAGTTCGATCATGCCCTAAAAGCAGCCTTGCGGGAAGACCCTGATATTATTCTGATTGGGGAAATGCGCGATCGCGAAACTGTCAATACGGCGCTTAAAGCAGCCCAAACAGGTCACTTAGTCATGGGAACATTACACACTAATAGTGCGATTAAAACCATTGAAAGGATTTTGACTCTCTATACTGCTGAAGAACAAGATGCGATGCGAGTTGCGATTTCTGAGTCTCTAGTCGCAGTAATTTCTCAAGGTTTGTGTCGTACTACAGATGGGAAGAGGGCTGCTTATCACGATATTTTGGTTAATACAGAAACAGTCAAAGATTACATCAAAGGTGCGAAGTACGAAGAAATTCATGAGTTGATGCAAAATGGTAGCTATGATGGAATGACCACAACCAATCAAGCACTATTTACCCTCTACGAAGAAGGCAGAATTACTGAAGAGACTGCTTTAGAGCGTTCTCCTGCACCTAATGAGATGGCAATGATGTTACGAGGTAGATTTTAAATTATAATTCTTAACAAATTCATTAATAGTGGCAATTGAATCCTCGTCAATCTTCTCTCCCTCAAACTTTCAAAGCCATTGCTTTGTTTACTCCTGGGGGAGACTTAATTTATACAATCGATCCTGATAAACAAGACCGATGGCATCTTCACTTATGCCTTGGGTTACAAGAAGTTTTTAGTTTAGCCGAACCACCTTACTTTCTAGTTCCTAGTCATACCGCTACAGTAGATCGTTACTTGATTACAGATACTGGCAAAGTAGCAGTTTGTGCCGAACTTTATCCTGCTGTCAAAAGATATCTGCCCTTGTTACAAGTTTTGTTTGAGACTAAAACACCTTGGCAAATTGCCCCCTGGCAGGAAGAATCTTGTAATCCTGCTATTTTAGAAACTTATCGTCCGCAATTTTCTGCCCTATGGCAAGAAAACAATTTAATTATTCGACTCGACCCCGATCATCCCAAAGTCAAAATTCTGCCACCTGCTAATCTTAAAACAGGAGCTTCAATTTCAACTATTTCTGCCTCTGAAAGCTATATTTTAAAACTATTTATTTCTAGTGATAGTCTCAAGATCGAAAAAACTTTAGATAGTATTCATCAAGCTCTCGAACAAGGACTTACTACTCCTTATACCCTCAAAATAATTGACATTTCTAAAAATCCTGAACAAGCAGAAATGCATCAGATATCTGCTACTCCGACTCTAGTGCGAGTAGCTCCTAAGCCAGTAAAAAAGATAGTTGGAGATTTAGATAACCCGCAACGAGTTTTTCGCATTATCTCTAGTTAAAAACTCCAAATTATTGGTGACAAGTTAAGGGTGTGTGTTATTTGTCAACTGGTTTATCGCTATTAGCTATTAGGTGTTAGCTGTTAGCTTTTAGAGATTTTCAAGTTAACCCTCTTTTTTAAAGCGATCGCTTATTAATTAGCTTCAGTCT
>DAXETX010000068.1:0-32116 GCA_051155735.1 Xenococcaceae cyanobacterium | reverse complement strand
TATCAAGCCCTAAGTGCCAAAATCAAAAGAATCGGCACGCAAGATTGTCGGATTGCTGCGATCGCCAAAGCCAATGAATTGACTGTTGTGACGGTCAATACGAATGATTTTAGGGGTATTGGTTTGGTTGATGTAGAAGATTGGACAAATTGATACTTACCATTCAAAGCAATGTTAGTTAAATTCTTCCCCAGAGGAGTCGGTAAAGGTCGCGGTCCTGTAGAATACATCACCCGATTAGATGACCCCAACACAAAAACTCTTCGCAATCCAGCCCCAGAAATAGTCAGAGGCAACCCAGAAATTACCAAACAACTCATAGATGGACTGGATTTCAAATACAAATACAACAGTGGCGTACTCAGCTTTGCTATTGAAGATGCCCCCACAGAACAAAAACAACAAGCATTAATCGATTCCTTTGAAGAATACGCCTTTGCTGGCATCGAGCCAGAAAATTACAACACTCTCTGGGTACGTCACACCCACACGGGAAGCGACAGAGTAGAGCTACACTTCGTCACCCCCAAAGTAGAACTAGAAACGGGTAAAAGCCTCAACATTGCCCCTCCTGGTTGGCACGGTTACTTCAAACCCTGGCAAACATACTGGAACATCAAAGAAGACTGGGCAAGACCAGACGACCTGTCTCGCAAACGAATCTATGAGCCTGGCTACCAAGCTCTCATCGATGCAGAGAAACAAAGAGCAGGAATAACAGCTTCCCCTGACCCCAAAAAACAACTCACCGCATACATCACCCAACGCATCGAAACAGGACTGATTGATAACCGCGAAGACATAATCTCTTCCTTTACCGAATTAGGCTTGGATGTACCCAGACAGGGAAAAAACTATATCACCGTACTCAATCCAGAAGACCAGCAAAGATACCGACTCAAGGGGGGCATATATGAAGCATCTTGGCGACTTGGGGGACAACCTGAAAAAGAAAATCGAAGCCAACAACAAATGCATGGAGGAGACAGCAGAAGCCGAACACCAACAACTGAAATTACAACTGAAGACACGAAGGAAAGAAGTCTTGAGGGACTTCAATCGAGAATCAGAGAACTGGCTTCAGCAAGAGCGAGCTATCATCACTCGCGATATGAAGGACAACAACCAAAGATTGAAACGATACTTGGGCAAACAATGGCTCTGGATATCCCTCGGAATAGGGAGTCTCTGTCTGGGTATCTTAGGCGGAAGCTGGGGGCTGATCTCCTTCTTATCCCAGCGAATGATAGCCAAACAGACCCAACTAGACCAAATAGAGCAGAAAATCGAACAACAACAGCAAACCTTGAAGCAACTCAACGACCAAACCCAAGGGATAACGATCTACCAAACCGACAACGGGACATTCATCATCCCACCCCCTTACCAACAAGTGAACCCAGGCTGGGAATGTCAGGGACAACCTTGTTACAAAGTGGAGTAACCAATGAGCCAACTAGAGAATCAACTGAGGCTGTCTTATCTACAGCTAGCGAAAGAATACAAACAGCAAATAGAAACACTTTCTCTTCGGTACGAGCAGGACATGAAGCGATTGGAGCAGCAGAACAAACAGCTACAGAGTCAAGTCAACAACTTGAGCGAACAAGTAGCTCAATTGACAACACAAATCAGCAGCTTCTCCAACACCATCAACAAGTTCACCAAAACTTTGAACGAGGAAGACGAGACTTAGAGCGTAAAAGAAAAGCCGAATTAGAGAAATTCAAAACCCAAATTAACTTAGCCGAATATGCTCAAAGCTTCGGCTACCAATACATCAACCAAACATCAAGTCGCCATAGTGCCGTACTGCGTCACGATAATGGAGACAAGATAATAGTTGCCACCGACACTGACGGACACGGTATCTATTTCTCTATCATTGATGATAATGATAACGGTACGATTATTGACTTTATCCAGAACCGTAGTAACTCAAACTTGGGTGAAATTAGAAAAGAACTGAGGAACTGGCTCAACCAACCTTCATTGCAACCATCTGAATTTATACCTGTAAATAAACCCCAACCGATAACAAAAGACCGCCTAAAAGTAATCAAAGCTGCATCCAGTTTCAAAGTAGTTGAAGAACATCTCTATTTAGAACGAAGGGGTATTAAACGAAACATTCAAAAGAGCGATCGCTTTTATGGGACAGTTGCTATAGATAGTCGCGGTAATGCTATTTTTCCTCACTATGACGGAGATGGGTTAACTGGCTACTCGGCGAAAAATACTAACTTTACAGGCTTTAGTAGTGGAGGAACTAAGACACTGTGGCAGTCCAATCAATCAGAAACAGATCGCTCTCTGGTAATTACAGAAAGTGCCATTGATGCCATGAGCTACCATCAATTGTTTGGTAAGGATAATCCCCATACTCGCTACATCGCTACATCAGGAACGATGTCTAACTATCAATTGGAACTGATAGAGACAGCCATGAAAGAGATAACCAAACTTGGTGGTGAGATAGTTATTGCTACAGATAATGATGAGATGGGTAATAAAATGGCAAAAACTTTAGTTGATGTAGCTCCCGAACATAGTAAAGTTTATCGTCATCAACCCCAATATAGTAAAGATTGGAATGAGGCAGTAGACAAAGAAAGACAGAGAATATTGAGTCAACAGAAACAGCAGAAAAGAAGTAGGGGCTTGGAGTTGTAGAGTTTTGTTTGACAAAATGTATAGCCATGTAATTATACTTTATGACAGCGTTGTAAAAAACTTTTGAAGATTTCCCTCGAACATGGCTAATTCGGGAATTTTACTTACAATATGTATGACATTGTTTTTTTATAAGTAACATTGTTATACAAAATTTGATAACTAGCGTGATTCTCAAAACACACCTTAACGCCACTTTGACAAAACAATTTAAGAAGCGAGAAGACTTTATAGTAATTCAACAAATTTACTAGATCGCTTATCTAAGAGATGCAAAACATTATTGTAAATATTACAATACACGATATTACATATTTATATAGTCACGTTAGCTATCATAAAAAAATAGATACAAAAAGCGTAAAAATTAATTGGCTGATTAAAAAATTAATACAATATGTATAACAACGTTATTTTATAAAATGTATTTGTATTTTATTTTGTTTTACAAAATACCTGATTAGCAAACATAAGCGCAGGTCATCAAAAAAATAAGTTAGTCTATAATTAAACTTGTAAAACATACTGCAAGACATAGTTTACTTATTAAAGCTTACTGTAAAACATGGCTGAAACTTCAAGCAGCAAGAGCATTACAATTCGCTGCCCATCTCAGATAGTAGATAGTATTGACAAGCAAATAAAGCACTCCCTTACAAAATAAAACTGATGTAATAGTGGGGATGCTATCTAACTCCATACCCAGCTTACATATAACCGAAAGAGCCAAGCTTCCTGCAAAACCTGGCATCTATTTAGTTTATACACCAGACCATAAAATACTGTATGTAGGTAAAGCAGATAATCTACGAACCAGATGGAATAGTCATCATCAATATCAGTATTTTATCGAGTCATCTATGGAGAGCAGAATCGGTTATTTTGTCTTAGATACTGTCGATAATCTTAATGATATTGTTGAAGAATTTAATACAGAACCACTAACAACTGTTACCAGCAAAGCATTAGTAACCAGCGACGAACTAGAACGAGTAAAACAAGAACTAGCTATCCTCAAACAACAATTTACAACCACCTTTTCCGCCTTAGCCGAACTAGGAATTTCAGATATAGCCAAAAGATTAGAAGCCTCCTTACCCCCTCGCGGATTACAAGAATGGACGGCAGATTACGAAGATAAAAGAGAAGGTCTAACTCGTAGCGAACTAATCAAGCGAGTAGGATTTGGTTCGACCAAAGAATTTGAAAATGCCCTCAATATTCATTCAATCGATGAAACAGCTTACTTAGAAGAATTAAGCGGATGGTCGCTAAAACCGATTGAAGAAGGAAGTTCTCGAACTAGATTTTTTCCAGATCGCTAAGTTCATATCTTGGCTTGGTTTGACAATAAGATGAAAGATATTTATAAATACTCTCTTTTGTGAGAAATTACTATAAACTCACAATAATTCAGTAACCATGAAGATAGATCGACATGGTAAAGCGAAAATCTTAACCATAGAAGAAATACAATTACTGTTCAATCAAGGTACAGATAAAGATCGAGATCGCGTTTTATTTGGTATCTGTCTTTATACAGGTTGTCGAATTAATGAGTGTGTAACCCTACAAAAAATCGATGTCTACGATCGCTACGGTCAAGTCAGAACCGAATTAATCCTTCGCAAGAAAAACACGAAAAACAAACTAGCAACCCGCACCATACCAGTAATAGAAGAATTAAGATTATTACTGGCTAATTATGAGACTCTACCCGACAATCCCTATTTATTCCCTGGTAAGGACGGTCAAGGTCATTTACATTCCGATAGTGGTGCGAGACTACTCAAACAAGCCTGTCGCCGAATCGGTTTAATTGGTATTAGTTCTCACAGCTTCCGACGTACCGCTTTAACTCAAATGAGTAATGCAGGAATACCCTTAAGAATCATTCAAGAGATATCGGGACATCGCAATCTAGAACAGTTACAGAGATATCTAGAAGTTAAACCAGAACAGGTCAGAGGAGCGATCTCATCTCTTTCTATGTTGTCTCACATTCAACAGGAGCGAGATTCAACATCTGAATCTGAGATAAAGAAAATAGATGACCCCATTTCTACAGACAGAAATTCTTACAAACAATGAAAAGAACGATAATTTTTCAGAGCAACATTTTTACAAAAATACATTATTCCAGACTTACTCAATTACAAATGTAAAAATACACATGGATAATAAAAACCATATCCCATGAAAATAGGTATCTTGAATCAAAAGGGCGGTGCTGGTAAGACAACCATAGCCTTACATTTAGCTCATGCCCTAGCCTTGAAAGGGGATCGAGTGATGTTAATCGATGCTGACCCCCAAGGATCGGCTCGTGATTGGGCAACAGCCAGAGAAGGAAATGCACCCTTTAGCGTAGTCGGTTTAGACCGTCCCATAATCCACAAGGAAATAAATAAGCTATCCACAGGATATGACTATGTAATTATTGACGGTGCGCCGAGAGTTTCCGATATAACAAGATCGGCAATCTTAGCATCCGATCTCGTATTGATACCAATACAGCCATCACCCTTAGATATTTGGGCAGCCCATTCAGTTGTCGAACTAATTGAAGAAGCTCAAATATATCAACCAGATCTCAAAGCAGCATTTATTATCAATCGCAAAATCGTCAATACAGCCATCGGTAAAGAAGTAGTCGAGGTACTAAAAGATTATCCTTACCCAGTATTAAAGGCAGCCTTAGCACAGCGAATAGCCTTTGCAGAAAGCCTTAATATTGGTAGCACGGTTTTAGAAACATCACCTCATAGTATTGCTGCATCAGAAATCAATGCCGTAGTAGAGGAATTATTACAAAACATAGAAGATAACCATGTCACAGAAAAAACCATCGAGACTTAGTATCAAACCAGGTAAAAATACTCAACCCAAAAATCCAGATCGCTGGGTAGAAAATCGTGACGGTAACAAAGATATTTCTAATCAATCCCAAGTGCCAGAAAAAACCAAAAGGATCACCTTTGAAGTGCCAGAAAAACAGCATCAGGCAACCAAGATACTAGCAGCCCAAAAAGGTATGACTATTAAAGAGTTAATGCAATCACTATTAGTTACCGAGTTAAATAGAAATCAATAAGCTGAAATTACAAATTAACAAAATTACATAGTTACATAGTTACATAGATGAATTGAAGACTGTTTAATTAAAGAACGATGAAGAAAAACTATTTTATTGCCTACATTTTGAGGGTATTAATTTGTTTTCATATTCAAATAAATATCTAGAAGTCAATATATGTTTTTAAATAATTACCTAGTACCTATTCAAACTAATAGCAGTGAAACAGAATTAGCATTACTTGCTCCTGCAATAGAATCAGATATGCCTGTTAATTGGACTTGTGCCTGGAACAATATCTGGAACAAAATGGATGGTGACTGTCAAAGTATTATCAAACTGGTATATCAAAATCAGATTTGGGGATTAATGCGTTATGGGATTTATCCCTATCCTGGTGAGCCATTATTTTTAGAAATCGAACATTTAGAAACAAATCCTACAAGTATAGGACAAGTAGCGAATCGTGTTATTAAGCCCATAGGAAAATGGTTAATTTGGTATGCCATCCAAGAGGCATTAAAACTTTGTAATATCTCAGACAACGATCCTTTAGTAATCTTAGTCTCCTTAGAACAAGCCTTCAAGTATTATCGAGATACAATAGAAATGGAATATGTCGGAGCAACAACAATCGCCCCTGGTGAAGATGGATATGCCTTTAGATTCACAAAAAAACAAGCAATCGCCTACAGCCAAAGACACGAAAGTCAATGGGGAACAGTCAGAATTATTGACCCGCGAACAGGTAATGGCGGGTAGTTCTAGGGTGATGACTCACGAAGAAAGACAAGCTTATTTAAAAAACTCAGAACTAGGGTTATTATTAGGAGTCTCACATTTACTTTAGGAAATAAAACGCTCCGATCGCCATAAGAGTAAGGATTGAGGCTAAATTGACCAGATACAGAGGTCGTAATTTATGTCGGGAAATGAATGTATCCCGCCGACATTCCAATTCCTCAAAATAATAAGACCTTTTAAGAATCGATAAGTAATCTACCCTTAATGGTCGCAAATGTACGATAATGCCTATTGAAGCGAAATGTACAAAAGCGACCGCCTCTAACTAGAGAAACGACCGCTTTCATACATAAAAACGTAAAATTGCGCCTGATGAAGCAGCAACTTCAACAAGACGCGAGGATGCGTAAACCGTTGGTAAGCAGATAATTAGCACACATTTTCCAAACATCTCTAATTACTGCGTTTAATTAACTGAAAAGTCATTCTCGAAAGTGATTCTTATTAACAGCAATTAATAAGGTCGCTTAAAAAATCGAATCTGACTCTTTAGTTTAGCTAGCACCGATAAATCTAAAACGTTGCTACATACCTTCGCAATGTATGAATAACCGCTATTAGATAACTGTGCTTATCTTAATTATAAAACAGGTTAGCACGGATTTCTA
Organism: Xenococcaceae cyanobacterium; assembly: GCA_051155735.1. Lineage (GTDB taxonomy): Bacteria > Cyanobacteriota > Cyanobacteriia > Cyanobacteriales > Xenococcaceae > JASJCP01. Next base: position 24,955 of record DAXETX010000068.1, on the reverse strand, counting down.
TTCATTACGGTTCTTTCGCTTCAAATCGTAAACCTTCGCAATGAAAAAGAACCGTGGTATTTTCTCCATCTTTTCCTGAAAACCCCAGTCAAAACCCTGCTAACTTTGCCCAGTACGCCTTAAGACACAAATTCTATCAAATATTCTCTCATTCTTGGGATTTCATAGCTAAAGAAACCCCTGAATCACAATGGAAAAGCGTAAAAAAATATAAACTCACCGAACAAAAACTTTCTTACAAATACAGCGACCCCAACATCGTCTTAGGAGTACGCTTCGGCAAAGAAACCAGTCACGGACTTTACGATCTTGACTGGGGTAGCATTTACGACCCTAGAGAACAAGAAGAATCATTAAGAAAACTCAAGGGAGAATTAGAACTCTGGGGTATCTTCCGCTTTGTGCTGTTGCAATCTAGTTTAAGTCAAGGAATGCACCTGTACTTCTTTTTAGATCGCCCTGTTAACACCTTCAGATTAGCTTGCGTGATGAACAAAGCAGCAGAAGACGCAGGACTAAAAATTAAGCGGGGTCAGTTAGAAACCTTCCCCAACACCAAACGCTATAACAGTCTGTTTAACGGACACCGCTTACCCTTACAACAAGGCTCGTGCCTCCTCGATCTAGATTACACTCCAGTAAGCGATCTCCTAGAAGACTTCCTTGACGCTGCGGATTGGTCGGCAGCAGGTAACGATGTAGACCTTCTAGAAAGCAGATTAGAAGAAGCCTACGAATGGTTTAAAACCACTCGTAACCGACAACGCATTTACAACCCAACCCCTGAAGATAAAGACTTTCTCGAACAAGTAGATTACGCCCAAAGAGAAATCAAAGAAGGATTCCTCAATCACATCCGCATCCGCGTAGAACAGGGTTTTAGTGGAGAACACGAAACCAACGAACTGCTACTCACCATAGGCAAACTAGCAAGGCTGCTTCATGGTTTATCGGGAAATAAATTAATCCAATACATCAGAGAAACAATAGTATCTTGCCCTGGATACGCCAAATACTGCCGTCACAAACGGGAAATACACCGCAGATGTGAAGAAGTAGCTCGTTATGCGGAGAAACAATGGTATCCCTATCGTTCTCGTCTGCCCCAAGACAGACCCACCTACAAATACATCAAAGATGCCCTTACCAATCAAACCAATCTCAATCAAGAAAGACAGCATAACGCCTCTTCTCGCGTAGAGATGGCAGTAGAGCATATCGAACGAGAACAAGGCGGACTGCCCGACAAAGTAGGGGAATGTAAACTACTAATTCGCAATATTACCAAAAAACTATTTGGTATCAGCGTTAGCGATGCCACCCTTACCAAACCCGAAAATCTGACCCTATGGCATCCCAAACATAGAAAAGCAGAGCCAAACCCAACAGCACCACCATATGCGAAGCAGTATCCTTTAGGACAACCAGAACCCCAGCATTCAGAAGAAGAGCCAGTAGTAACATCCGTAGTAGTAGAGGTTGAAGCAGAAGAAGTTAAAGAGCAGGAGACAACAGAAACACCTACACCAGTTCGAGAGGAGTCTTGGGCTGAAGTAAGTCCAGACCCTTGGGTATCGAGTGAAGCAGCCCCATCATCTAGTTCGCCAAATAATACAGTCGAACAAAATAATAATCTGGAAATATCAAACGCTATTGATATACCACAAGAAGATAGCGAAACAACCGTAATACAGGAAGCACTACAGCCAGAACAGCCTCAGAGCAAAGAAGACAAAAATCGTGCCACACCTTGCCATGTAATATACAAAAATGACCCAAACCGAGAAACGCCCAAATGTATACCCAGTCTTGCTCACACGATTTCATGCCACACCTTGCCCTTAATGAAGGGTGTGATGCCTTTTATATAAATACTATTGCTCTTTTTCTTGATAAATCGAATTGAAGTTATGATTATTTTTAAATTTTAGTAATCTAATTTATTGACTCGAACGCAATCGTGATAAATTTAGGTAATATCTCGGTTCTAATGGGTAACAGCCATTAGAAGTAATGGGGAAAGTTCGGTGTAAATCCGTCGCTGTCCCGCAACTGTGATGAGGATGTTAAAGTTCTCTAAGTCAGAATGCCCGCCGATGCTAACACGACACATACTATCGATCTGCGAGGTACAGATGTTTCGATACTCTTTCATTTCAAAAGTCAAACGGGATCGTTTATTCAGACAAACAAATACGGAAAATTGCTGGGGAAAATCCTGGTTGTATTTAGCTACAGCTACTGTAGCCCCATTTGTAGTCGGTCAATCGGCACTAGCTCATGTGATTTGGTTTGAGTCGGTTAACGATAGACAATTTGAAATTATTTATGGTCATCCCGAAGAAAATTCCCCAGAACCTTTTATAATCGAAAAATTTCAAGAAGCAACTGCTTACGGTTCAAATCAAAATGTTATTTCTGGTACGACAAACTTTGAAGATGGGCGTTTCTTTGTCAATACAGATACTGCACCTTCGAGTTTGACAGCTTTTTACGATAACGGTTTTTGGCGAGAAAATCCTGATGGTAGCTTTGATAATATTACAACTGAAGAAGCAGAAGCAACTAATTATGAAAATGTTTCTCAATATGTTAAATATGCCAAAGGAATATTTGATGAAGATGCTGCTTTCGACCAAAATTTCGGTCTTCCTTTAGAAATTGTTCCGTTGGAAAATCCTTTAGCCTTAGAGCAAGGGGACACTTTACCGATCCAAGTTTACTTTCAAGACGCACTAATTAACGATCCTCTAGTGGAATATCTAGGAGAAACAATTAGTCTCGATAGTAATGGAACGGCTCTTATTCCTATTGGTTCGTCGGGATTAGAAGAGATCGAAGCTAGTTACATCGATCCTAATTCTAACAATCCTGCTATTTCCTATGCAGCTACTCTTGCAGCAGATAACCCCGCAAATAATTCAGCAAATACTTCAACAACTGTTCCCGAACCCCTAAATTTATTAGGTCTTTTGTTGACTCTAGTTGGTTTGCCTTTTCTCAAAAAACGCTAATGACTTATTATTAGCGTAATTTATTGAATTAATTGCCTCTTCGTTATAAGTGGTCGAGAGTATTATCTTGCTGTGGTTTTGGAATAATCAATATTTTGATGGTCATACCTAACTAATCTAATGGTTTGACCTTTTTTGAGATACTACAGTTGTTCGTTTATCGAGCGATCGCAAAAAAATTGGATCGAACTTCCAAACACAAAACAACATCACTAAGAAATACTATGAATCAAAATTCAGTCAAATTTAACGTTCTAGCTATTTTGTCTCTACTAATACTAAGTTTTGGCGACAATGCAACAGCAGAAAACAAGAATGACACATTGAATGTTTCTGACAATCAAAGTCAGAGTGAAGGTACTTTGAACTTAGTAGCCAATGGAGAGGATTTTGTCCGTCAGGGTTTTGTTACCAAAGATGGGTGGACAATGAGTTTTGATCGCCTGGATGTAAATCTAGGGGAGGTCACGGCATATCAGATGGATGGTGCTTTTGAGCCAACAGAAACAGACACTCTCGAAGGTTTGGAGTATCAGCAAAAAGTCTCTTTAGTAGATATACCCCAAATTATAGATTTAGCCGAAGGAGAAGCAGATGCAGCACCCATTTTAGTAACTAATGCTGAAGTAACTCCTGGCTTTTATAATGCAGTGGCTTGGCAAGTCGATACTGCGGGTGCAGACTCTCCCCTAGCAGGTAAAACTATGGTCATGCAGGGAACAGCTACTAAAGATAATCGGGTAGTTAATTTCGATATCAGCCTCAATCGCCCCATCAAGTATCTTTGCGGTGAATATGTAGGAGACAATCGCAAAGGGATAGTTCAAGGGGGAGAAACAGCAGAGGTGGAAACGACTTTTCATTTCGATCATATTTTTGGTGACGGCGAAGCCAGCGCGGATGATGCCATTAACGTAGGTGCTTTGGGCTTTGCTCCTTTAGCGCAATTAGCATCTGGCGATCGCTTAATCGTAGATGATGCTACCCTATCTCAAAAATTATCTCCAGAAGACCAAAAAACACTCAATAAAGCCTTAATTGGTTTGGGTCATGTGGGTGAAGGACATTGTGCGGTTATTCAATAGACTTATTGCATAAGTCAGGGTAACGGAAAAAGAATCAATGAAAACATTATCAAAAGAACACTTTTGTAAGAGGTTTAATAACTGTCTCTCGTCGATCGCTTTAATTATCTACAACATCAACATGATAATGTCTATCTGAAATGATAATCGTTATCAAAAAAAATTGATTAATTTGTGTGTGAGGAAAAATGAATTTTACTAATCAAACAGCTACGATAGTTTTTGCAGCCTTAGCAACAAGTATTTATAGCACCTCGGTACAGGCGCAACAGGATGGTTCTACAAGCGGAATTAAATTCCGCGTAGCCCAACCTCAAGCTACAACCGATGAATTATTCCAACAAATCCAACAGTACGAAAGAGAAAACCAGGACAGTATAAATCAAGTAACCAACGTCAACCAATTGCGAGACGTATCCCCCGCAGATTGGTCTTATGAAGCGTTACGCTCTTTAGTAGATCGCTATGGTTGTATTGCAGGATTCCCCAACCAAACCTATAGAGGAAGCCAAGCTTTATCTCGTTATGAATTTGCTGCTGGTTTGAACTCTTGTTTGAATCAAATCGAAAGATTAATCGCCTCATCCGAAGCCGTAGTTAGTGAAGATATCGACACCATCAATCGACTAACCCAGGAATTTGAAGCCGAACTAGCCACCATTGGCGGAAGAATCGATAGTATGGAAAGTAGAACGGCATTTTTAGAAGACAATCAGTTTTCCACTACTACCAAACTTGCAGGAGAAGTTATTTTTGGCTTGAGTAATGCTTTTACTGGTTCGAGAGATGACGATACAGAAGATATTGACAGTCAAGTAACTTTCGGCAGTCGCGTCAGACTAGAATTAGAAAGTAGCTTTACTGGAGAAGACTTGCTCTTTACTAGGCTTTCTACTGGTAACGCCCCCTCTTTAGCCGATGAAACTGGTACTTTTCAAGGAGATTTGGCATTTGCCGAACCAGCCGATAACGATCTCGGTTTAGAAGTCTTATTTTACACCTTTGGTATTGGGGAGAGTACCGATATTATAGTAGGTGCTGCGGGAACGGCTGCTGATGATATTGCCAATACAGTCAGCGTTTTAGATGGTGATGGTGGCTCTGGTGCGGTATCTGCCTTTGGTACTCGCAGCCCGATTTATCTTCCTGCGGGAGATGCTGGTTTGGGAATAATTCAAGGCTTTGGGGATAATTTAGAATTGAGTTTGGGTTATTTAGCCTCTCCTGCTAACGATCCTAGCGATAGTGGCGGTATCTTTAACGCTCCCTATAGCGCGATCGCTCAATTGACTTTTAATCCCATCGAAAGTTTGACTTTAGCTGCTACCTATACCCATAGCAGAGATCAAAGCGATACGGAAACTGGCAGCAGTTTGGCTAATTTACAGTCTTTCACCGAAGAAGAATTTGGCGAAGCAGTATCTACGGTGTCCGATTCCTATGGCTTACAGGCTTCTTGGGAACTTAGCGATCGCATTATTGTGGGTGCGTGGGGTAGTTTATCTAAAGTAACTGCTAACTCTAGCTTAGACGGACAGATAGATCGCGGTACGCAAACTATTTGGCAATGGGCTGCAACTCTAGCATTGCCAGATTTGGGTAAAGAAGGTAACTTAGCTGGTTTGATTGTCGGTATGGAGCCTTGGGTAACAGATTCGAGTATCGATGCTTTAGGAGAGGATGAAGATACTTCTTTCCGTGTTGAAGCTTTTTATCAATATCAAATTAACGACAATATTGCTGTGACTCCTGGGGTGATTTGGGTTAGCGCACCCGATAATAATAGCGATAATGATGATTTACTAATCGGTACAATTCGCACCACCTTTACTTTTTAAACGACCGTACAAATATCTCGCTTCTGTTAATTAAACTGTTTAATAGAGGCGAACAATAGTAATTACTGATTATATACCATAGAAAATAAATATTGTAAATTACAATACGGTTTTTGTTATAAAAATATAACTTTACTTAAAATATATTTATAATGTAGCTAACGTTTCAAATCTAATTGCACGATTTATTGGAAGGTCATTTATGCCATTTACTATTGACTCAGCACGTAACATATTTCCCAATACCTTATCTGCTGATGCCGTACCAGCTTTAACAGCAAGATTCAATCAGCTAAGTGCCGAAGACCAGCTAGCTTGGATTTGGTTTGCTTACCTAGAAATGGGCAAAACTATTACCGTTGCTGCTCCTGGGGCTGCAAATATGCAGTTTGCCGAACCAACTTTAAACCAAATCAAAGAGATGGGTTTTCAAGAACAATCTCAGGTAATGTGCGATTTAGCTAACCGTGCAGATACACCAATTTGCCGTACCTATGCCACTTGGACTCCTAATATCAAGCTTGGTTTTTGGTATCGATTGGGAGAATGGATGGAACAAGGAATTGTCGCTCCCATTCCCGAAGGATATAAGCTTTCGGCTAATGCCAAAGCGGTCTTGCAAACACTTCAAGGATTAGATTCGGGTCAGCAAATTACGGTATTGCGTAACACCGTATTGGATATGGGATTCGATACCTCTAAAATGAGTAACTTTACTAGAGTTAGCGAACCTGTTGCCCCTCCTGTAGAAATGTCCAAGCGAACTAAAGTAGCTATTGCAGGAGTAACTAATCCCACGATATTAAGCTACATGAACTTGTTAAATGCCAATGATTTTGACGAGTTAATTAAGCTGTTTGTTGAAGACGGAGCATTGCAACCTCCTTTCAAAAGACCAATTGTAGGTAAAGATGCGGTATTAAAATTCTTTAAAGAAGAATGTCCCAATCTTAAACTAGCTCCAGAGCAGGGTATTTCTGAACCAGCAGAAGATGGTTACACCCAGATTAAAGTCACAGGAAAAGTTCAAACTCCTTGGTTTGGTGCTGGTGTAGGTATGAATATGTCCTGGAGATTTTTGCTAAATAGCGAAAACAAAATTTTCTTTGTGGCGATCGATCTGTTGGCATCTCCCAAAGAATTACTCAATCTAGCTCGTTAATTACTTTTAGCTTTTCTAAAATAGTTTTTGTCAACTAATTGCAATAAAAATTTACAAAAGCTATAATTTGGATAGAAATTATTAGCAATAATCTGAATCTATTTGAGGTCATCATCATGGAAAATCAAGAAAACAAATTTGGTTTCACTCAATTTGCCGAAGCCTGGAATGGTCGCCTAGCAATGCTTGGTTTTTTGATTGCGGTAGTCACCGAATATTTTACTGGTCAAGGCATTCTTAGCCAGATAGGCTTAATGTAAACTTTACTCGGCTCTCCCCCTATTATGTTTGACGAGCTATCAATTGCTCGTAATTGAAATTTACAGGAACAATTTGAGTAAATCGTGATGCTTCGTGCATCAATTAACCCCGATGTAAGGTTTTACTTCAGGGACTAATCTGTTTGCTGCCAATCCCAAATCAGTTCTATAGATGAACTGCTATCCGATACCAACAAAAAAAGCGTCCTCTTTAACTAGAGGACGCTTCTCGAACAATGTAAAAGCTGTTTACTTGTTATCGGGTTAAGAATGCTGTTGTCTCAAAATCTTAACCGTTGATAGCAGGTGCAGTTAATGCTACAGGTGCAGTCTCGGCAGATGCTAAGTCTAAGGGGAAGTTGTGTGCATTTCTTTCGTGCATTACTTCAAATCCTAAGTTAGCTCTGTTTAAGATGTCTGCCCATGTGTTGACTACACGACCTTGAGAGTCAATGATGGACTGGTTGAAGTTGAATCCGTTCAAGTTGAACGCCATTGTGGAGATTCCCATTGCTGTGAACCAGATTCCGATTACGGGCCATGCACCTAAGAAGAAGTGTAAGCTTCTGCTGTTGTTGAAGGATGCGTATTGGAAGATTAGACGACCAAAGTATCCGTGTGCTGCAACGATGTTGTAGGTTTCTTCTTCTTGTCCGAATTTGTAACCGTAGTTTTGAGATTCGGTTTCAGTAGTTTCACGAACTAAGGAAGAAGTTACTAGAGAACCGTGCATTGCGGAGAATAAAGAACCGCCGAATACACCTGCTACACCTAACATGTGGAAGGGGTGCATCAAGATGTTGTGTTCTGCTTGGAACACTAACATGAAGTTGAATGTACCAGAGATTCCTAAAGGCATTCCGTCGGAGAAAGAACCTTGTCCTAGAGGATAGATTAAGAATACTGCTGTTGCTGCTGATACAGGTGCAGAGTATGCTACACAAATCCAAGGACGCATTCCCAATCTGTAGGATAGTTCCCACTGACGACCCATGTAAGAGAAGACACCGATCAAGAAGTGGAAAATTACTAATTGGTAAGGTCCACCGTTGTATAACCACTCATCTAAGGAAGCTGCTTCCCAGATGGGGTAGAAGTGAAGACCAATTGCATTACTAGAAGGAACAACTGCACCAGAGATGATGTTGTTTCCGTATAGTAAAGAACCTGCTACGGGTTCGCGGATTCCGTCGATGTCAACGGGAGGTGCTGCTACGAAAGCGATTAAGAAACAAGTGGTTGCTGCTAGGAGGCAGGGGATCATCAGTACGCCGAACCAACCTACGTAGAGACGGTTGTTGGTGCTGGTAATCCACTGACAGAAGCGTTCCCAAGAGCTTACGCTTTGGCTTTGCTGTAGTGTTGTTGTCATGTTCGTTATGATTGCGTTGGGTGAATGAATGTTTGAATGATATGACTTTATCTTAGAACGAATGTAAACAAATGTAACAAAAAAAATCTTATCTCTTTCATAAACTTTGCTTATGTTGGTCAAATGAGTTCAGAGTATAAAATCTACAGCTATCGCCAAGACTGATTCTCTCTTAGCGTTTCTAGAGCGAGAACATAGAGGTTTGCAGTGCATCCAACTTCTATGTTTGCTCTCTTAAGTGATGAAAAGCTATTCTGACCGAGGCTTCCGCCTCGAAAGGCAGAAGGCAGAAGGCAGACGGCAGAAGGTTCAGTTATTCTTTTCCCTTCTCCCTTATGGATACAAGCCCCGCCGTAAACGGCGGAAGGGGTTGAGGAGGAGTACAAGCTTCTTCTCAACCAGTGACCCTCTGCCCTCTGCCCTTGTAGCGCAGCGTCTTCTGCCTTCGTTTGACCGTCTCCGTCGTTTAAGACATATACTTTTTGGGATGCCTGGAGATATCTCGAAGTAACCCCCAGAGAATTAAGGTGATCTAAAAGAGTCAAGCTTGACCAGGAATAAAGTAGCTTGCTGCCAATTATCGAAATATTCGGGCATACAGGGTTGGCAATCGATATAAGTTACTGCCCAGAGGCTGTCACTTTTTTGTTCAACGCGCCCCAGGAAATAAGAATTACCATTGCGACTCGACAGTGCTAGATCGTAAATATGGCTGGCAAGTCGAGTAAAAATAATTACTCCAAGTTCAAGACTGAGACGATGTGGAGGGTTCGCTGTTGCAGGTAGCTGCACTGTAATTGTGATAAAGATGCGAGTGTGGCGAAACTGAAGTAACTGGGTATTTCTCTTCATTACAACAACACCCAAGCTAGACTCACTGAGAGATTTCCTCTTTTAATTAGTCTAATCTGGAGTTTTACTGTTTAAAATCGCAGTAAATTAACTCCCTCTTTTCTACTTGAGGAAATATCAGCTTTTTAGTTGAGTATTAACGTTGTTATTTAACGAGACAGATATTAGATAAAACAGACTTTTCTACCTCCTTAATCGAATGTGGACAAACCTGTAATCTCTGTCAGGGAAGTCTTTTAAACTTCAATTCCTAATTTATCACTTTCTGTTTTAAGCTCTAGCAAATGATACATAAGTTTACGCTCGACTCTCAATTTTGGTCGTCAATTTTTGAGACCAAAAATCTTCAAAATATAATGATGAGATGGGTAACAAAATGGCAAAAACACTAGCTTCGGTAGCTCTCTCAAATAAGAAAGTTTACCGTCATGTACCCAAGCAGGCAGTCAGATTGGAATGAGGCAGTAGAGAAAGAAAGACAAAGACAATTAAGTCAACAGAAACAGCAGTCAAGAAGTAGGGGCTTGGAATTATAGAGATTGGTTTGATAAATAATTTGATATTGTAAGTAAAAAAAACATAACTGCCGAAAAAATTACCTCAATTAAGCTCTGCCTTTACCAAAACTCTATCGTTCAACAAATATTTCCCCATTGGTTTAATGGAAATAGTTCAGTTGCCGTGCAGTTTCCTAAAAGTTCTCTTTGAAAATTCAGCATTTCATTGAATCATCGTGGGGTTAATTATCCTAGAACATAATTCATGCCATGAATGTCGTAATAACTTCTGAAGTTTTACAAGCATATTCTCTATGCCCTCGTAAAGCTTATTTGTTAATGTACGGGAAAGAACAAGGAACAATCCATGAATATGAACAAATTCTGACTAGAAATCAACTGGCAAATAAGATTGAAAATTGGGAACTCCTCCAACAGAAACATATTGATATTTATCCCTACAGCATTTCCAATCTTGAAAAAGGACACGAGTTTCTAATTGATGCCAATTTAATTGCTGATAATTTCCAGGCTTATTGTCCAATCTTAACCAGAGTCAACGAGCTAAATTACGAGCCGACGATTTTTATAGGAACTCACACTGTCAATAAAACAGATCGACTTAAATTGATGTTTATTAATCATGTATTGACAGAAATACAGGGTAAATCATCAGAGAAAGGATACATTATCAACGTTAAAGGTAAGTCACGACGGCTCAAGTTAGAGGAAAGTTATAAAGTTATCACTCCACTATTAGAACCATTGCAAGAATGGTTAAACGAGTCTTCTTCAGAAGAACCGCCTGTCATCTTAAATAAACACTGTCCTCTGTGCCAGTTTCGAGAAAGCTGTCAGGCACAAGCAATTCAGGAAGACAACTTAAGTCGTCTAGACAGGATGACACCTAAATCAATTCGTCAATATGAAAGGAAGGGGATTTTTACAGTTAAACAACTTTCCTATTTATTCAAACCTAGAAAGCGTAAGAAGCGTAACAAAAAAGCACCATTACAGTTGCATAAACTGGAATTACAAGCTTTAGCAATTAGAACCCAGAAAATCTATATTGACGACTTACCTCAATTAAACAGAAAGCCTGTCGAAATATTCTTAGATATTGAAGGTATCCCCGATCAGCAATATGAGTACCTTATCGGATTACTTGTGTGTGATGCAATAAATTCATGTAAGTATCACTCCTTTTGGGCTGATACCCGTGAGGATGAAGTTCAAGTATGGCAACAGTTTATAGAAATAGTTAATCAATATACCGACGCTCCCATTTTCCACTATGGAAACTACGAAGTACGTGCGCTCGCAAAATTCGCAAAACGCTATGAATCAGATATAAAAGTTGAGGAGATTGAGAAACGCCTCGTCAACATCAACACTCACATTTACGGTCATATATACTTTCCTGTTTATTCAAATGGATTGAAAACTATCGGTAAGTTTATTGGAGCAACCTGGACATCATCAGAGGCATCTGGACTACAAAGCATTGTCTGGCGATATCTTTGGGAAGATAGGCAAGATGACAAATACAGGGAATTACTACTGACTTACAATCGCGAAGATTGCCAAGCACTCAAGTTATTAACTGAAAAACTTTCTGAGATCGAGAATTCTGCTGACACCTTGTCTGAAGTAAATTTTGCAGATCAGCCTAAGCGATTGGCTGCAAAAGTAGGGATTGAAATACACAATCAGTTTGAGACGATTCTACAACTTGCTCATGAAGACTATGACAAGAAAAAGATTAGCTTGCGACGAAGTAATACGAGTAATGAGAACAAAAAAAAGCGTGGTGGTCAAAAAGGACATCCAGCTTATAGCAAATTACTTCCTAAAGCTAATAAAATTATTTTTTTACCTACAGTAGCAGAGTGTCCAGAGCATAAAGGGGAATCTCTAAGAGAGTCAAAACGAATCAGCGAATGTACTGTTGTTGACCTAATTTTTGTCAAATCTGGAATTAAGAAAACGGTTATAAAATATAGAGGAAAAAAAAGCTTTTGCCACAAATGCAATCAAAGCTATCAGCCTCCTGAACTTAAAATAACCTATTTTACATACGGTCATGGTTTTCAATCATGGGTTGTATATAACAGATTATTTCTTCGTCTACCATACAGAGTCATTACTCAGACATTAGAAGATCAGTTTGGAGAAAAAATTAGTGAAAGCTCTATTTCAAATTTTCTTAGATACTTCAGTAAATACTATGCTGAAACAGAGCAACTTATTACCAGAAAAATATTAGAAAGCCCTTTTATTCATGCTGATGAAACACCCATAAATATTCAAGGAGTAGAGCAATATGTATGGGTATTTTCAGATGGAAAACATGTGATTTTTAAACTCACTTCGACTAGAGAAGCAGAAGTTGTTCACAAATTACTAAGTGACTATTCTGGTACTCTAATCTCAGATTTTTATCCTGGCTATGACTCTGTAAAATGCAAACAACAAAAATGTTGGGTTCATTTAATTCGAGATCTGAATAATGAACTATGGAAATCACCATTTGACAGTGAATTTGAAGGATTTATAGTAAAGGTACGAAACCTCATTGTTCCTATTCTGAAAACTGTAGAAGAACATGGATTAAAGAAAAGAAAACTCAGTAAATTTAATGCTGATGTTAGTCAATTCTATAAGGAAACAATCAAAAAAAACTATAAATCAGACCTTGTCCTCAAATACAAAAAGCGATTCTTGCGCTATGAACACAGCCTGTTTACCTTTCTGGAAGAAGACAACATACCCTGGAATAATAATGCAGCCGAGCGAGCAATTAGACACTTGGCTGTACAAAGAAAAATTTCTGGCAGCTTTTTTGAATCCCTAGCTCCTAAATACTTGATGCTTCTTGGAATTATGCAAACATGTCGATTTCAAGGAAAATCCTTGCTTAAGTTTCTTTTATCAAAAGAAAAAGACGTTGATCGATTTAAGTAAACTAATGTAGTTATGACACTCAAAACCGAGTTTGAAAATTCATTAGATGTATTTCTCGATCATATTTCTAGCGTCAGTCAACAAGATGGAATCGCTTTTTACAATCTTCGATATGCTATTAGATTAAATTAAGCAGAAGCTTTTAAGAGTGAATAAGGCTTAATTAATACTTCTGCTGGAATCCCGAAATCTTGATTTAAGCGTCGGATCGTATCCAAATTTAATGGCTGTTGTTTATTTAAGATTGCACTTACTTGTTCAATACTACCAATTGATGCTGCCAAATCTCGCTCGGATAATCCACGAGCTTCCAAATAATACAAGATTGCCGAGATCGCATCTGGTGCATCAATAGGATAATGTTGCCGTTCGTAAGCTTCTACTAATGTAGTTAAAATATCCAAGCGATCTAGTTCTGGTGAATTAGGTTTGGCATCAAACAGTCTTTCAATTTCTTGAAGTGCATTTTGATAATCCGATTCGGTTTTAATCGGGCGTAGTTCCATAGCTATAACTTCCTAAATAGTTACTTAAATAGTTGCTGCGTCTACCTTGTCGTATTCTTTATGAGTTCCAATAAAGCGAATAAAAATAATACTTATGTCATATCTAACATGAACAATTAATCGATAATCATTACCTTTAATATTAAAAACAACACGATTATTTGCAACGATACTAGCATTACGATAGAGACTTTTAATATCTGATGGACTTTGCCACAATGCGCGAGATGCTTCATTAAACCATGCTTTTAGAGGTTGTTCGGCATCAGGATATTTCTCCCAAAAACTACGCAAAGTGCTACGGGCAATAATTCGCATGATTAAGATTATATCGTGTTTCTCTTATCAACTCGATTGAAACTGATAAGTAATAACAATCGAATCTTCAAAAAATTTTGATAGTTACTCCAGAAAAAATAGAGACTATAATTATTAATTAAGCCAAATTGTATGACAATGTTTTCAAAAATTATATAGCTATCTAAAAAAAATACTACATATTAGTAATTATCAAATCAATCATCACACTATCTAAAAAATAAATTAATATAAAAGTAAAAGTGTAAAACAATCTGCAAGACATAGCTAATTTATTACCGCTTACTGTAAAACATGGCTGAAACCTCAAGTAGCAAAAGCATTACAATTCGCTGCCCCTCTCAGATAGTAGATAGTATTGATAAGCAAATCAAGCAAACTAGGCAGAATAAGACTGATGTAATAGTTGGGATGCTATCTAACTCCATACCCAGCTTACATATCACTGAAAGAGCCAAGCTACCCCCCAAACCAGGTATCTATTTCGTTTACACACCAGACCATAAAATACTGTATGTAGGTAAAGCCGATAATCTAAGAACTAGATGGAATAGCCACCATCGATATCAGTATTTTATCGAGTCATCTATGGAAAGTAGAATCGGTTATTTCGTCTTAGATACTGTTAATAATCTCGATGAAATTGTTGAAGAATTTCAAACAGAACCCCTAACAACTGTTACCAGCAAAGCATTAGTAACCAGCGACGAACTAGAACGAGTAAAACAAGAGCTAGCTACCCTCAAACAACAATTTACAACTACCTTTTCCGCATTAGCCGAATTAGGAATCTCCGATATAGCTAAAAGATTAGAAGCCTCCTTACCCCCTCGCGGATTACAAGAATGGACGGCAGACTATGAAGATAAAAGAGAAGGTCTGACTCGTAGCGAACTAATCAAGCGAGTAGGATTTGGTTCGACCAAAGAATTTGAGAATGCCCTCAATATCCATTCAATCGATGAAACTGCTTATCTCGAAGAGTTAAGCGGATGGTCGCTAAAACCAATTGAAGAAGGAAGCAGTAGAACCAGATTTTTTCCTCCCGATTAAATGAGAGTTTTAAACGGGGTTTGAGTATTTACTCAAATGAGTAAATGAGTAAATGAGTAAATGAGTAAATGAAGTTTTACTTCATTAGATAAATGTTGAGCTAGACTTGATGAGCTTTGAGTATTTACTCAAATGAGTAAATGAGTAAATGAAGTTTTACTCAAATGAGTAAAAAAAGTAACGTAAACCAAGCTCATGAAAAAACAGACATGGCAACTGTTATAGCGATTCTCAATCAAAAAGGGGGGTCGGGAAAAACCACAATTGCCAGCAATTTAGCTCATGCTTTATCCCTGGATAAACATAAAGTGCTGCTGGTAGATTCCGACCCACAGGGAAGCTTGAGAGACTGGAATGAAGCCAACGATGCGGAAATCTTACCCGTAGTGGGACTAGACCGAGAAACCCTGCCCAAAGACCTTAAAGCCGTATCGGGAGGATACGATTTTGTCATCATCGATGGTGCGCCACAAATAGCCAAAATGAGTGCTGCTGCGGTCAAAGCAGCCGACTTGGTAATTATTCCCGTACAACCAAGCCCTTACGATATCTGGGCGTGTGCTGATTTAGTAGATATTGTCACGGCACGACAAGAAGTAACAGACGGCAAACCACCAACCTATTTTTTGATAAGCAGAGTTATCAAAAACACCAAACTAAGCAGTGAAATCAAAACAGCCCTAGCAGAATACGAGCTACCAGTTCTCAAAGCTGCCACCACCCAGCGAGTAGCTTACCCCACTACGGCATCAGAAGGACTGACCGTTTTCAAAGATCCGAATAGCGAAGCAGCCAAAGAAATCAGCGCGATTAAAACAGAGATATTGGAGGTATTAGGACATGGCATTACAGGCTAAAAAAACGCGACGGCAGCGACAGGAGAAAGAAGAAGCTTTAACCGAAGCCACTAAAGAAGAAACCAAACGGTTAAACGCCGAGATTCCCAAAACCCTGCATAACAAATTGAAAATGTTTGCAGCTTCAAGAGAAACTAAAATTACTGATGTGGTGATTGAAGCTCTGAATGAGTATATGAGTAAAAACTCAAATGAGTAAAACTTCAAAACTTCATTTACTCATTTACTCATTTGAGTAAAACTTCATTCTTTATGCAGCAGTTCGCCATGCTCGAAACCTGATATGTTACAGAAAACCCCTCCTTCTTCTGGTAGTGCTGAAACCAAGAAGTTTAAAAAGTCTATTATTGCAGCTTATAACGAGATTTATTTTTCCTCCGAGGCGATGCCAGAGAAAATCGGAGACTTGAGAGAACTGCTTAAAAAAAAATACGAGCAGAAATTCGGCGTGAAAATTAGTAGTAAGAAATTGGATGAATTCGCTTATGTTTGGCATCCAAAATATAACTTTAGAAAAGATAAAGATGTAGAAAATCAGAAATATTTTCAATCTTACGGCTGCTTGTCTGGAAATTACTATCCCTCCGATGACTCTATTGATGAAGGTACTCTTATCACTTCAAGAGGAGTGTTACCTGCTGTATTAGCTAAAGAATTTCCCAAACAATTAAAAGAATCAGAGGCGATCCAAAATTCTGAGCGGAGCGTTTTTACTTGTTGGCTACACGGGCAGTCAGAACCACCTTTTTATAACTGCTTTTTAATTAAACCTATGAAATTTTTGCCACTCTGGTTGGTTAAAGAAAGTGGGTTTTTTAAAGTGCGGGGTACTGTAGCGCGGTTAGAATCCGAGAAAACTTTTATTAAAGTCCAGCGCAACTACTCAAAAAATCCAGAGTTAACAGCTTTTGAATTGCTGGTTTTAGATTGTCCTGAAGAGATACAGGTAGGTGAATTCTGGAGTATTGAGGCGATGTTTGAAGATGGTTATCTACGTTGTAAACAAGCAAAGCCAATCAAGTAGAATCTTGAGTATTTACTCATTTGAGTAAATGAGTAAATGAAGTTTTACTCATTTGAATTAGAAAATGAGACTAGAGATTAATTAAGAAATTTAAAGCGGTTTTTCTTAAGAAACAACGCAACCATAACGATATATGCGTTGTTAGGGAATTTTGTGGGGTGATTTTAAAAAATTAAAGGTTGTTTTCGGAACAGTAGGGGCGGTAAAGTTTTAAGTAACAACAAATAAAACTAAATATCCTGCTATTACCCCTCTGGCAATAAGCTAACCCCTATTTCCTACTTTTTCTCTTAAGTATCAATATAGCGGAAAGTGGCGATTGTTACCAGAGGGGAAAGGTAACAAGAAGTGAAAAAAAACACCGCCAACACCAACCAACAACCCAAAGACCCCCAAGGACAGCGATTTATCGCCTGGTTTCCCCACAGATGGAACTTTATCGAAGCCGACGAATTTGACTCCAACCATCCCAAAGTAAGTCGAAAAGTTCGCCGTCAAGCCTGGAAACAAGCCCACAAAGCAGCCAAATCTCAAGGAAAAAGCAAACCCAACTGGCGCACCGTAACAGAATACAGAATAGAACCAGTGGTGCTGTGGTATCGCTGGAAAGACTTCAACGACTTAGTAGGAGTCAGCTTCGATAAGCAAACCCTCTATGCCGTAGCTGACATAGATCGAGGTAGTCCCATACACCCCTACAACGATGAAAAAGCCTTTCGCGAGTGGTTGCGCTCCTTTGAAGAGATCGGGTTATATAGCTACGTAATCATCCGTTCCAGCTTCAGCGACGGATTACACATCTATTTCCCCCTACCCAAGAAGACTGGTACATTTAACCTAGCCTGTGCCTTACAAATTTGTTCCGAAAACGCAGGAGTAAAAGTAAAAAGTGGCGAACTAGAAATATTCCCCAACACCAAAAACTTCTGTAGATACAAACCCACCGCTTACAAAGCTCACAGAATGCCCTTACAGCCCCATACAGGCTCGACAATCCTCGATAATGACCTTAACCCTATCGGAGACTCTACGGAGCTATTCTGCGACCAAATGGAGTGGGCAGCAGCCAGACAAGATATGAAAGTTCTGGAAGTAGCTTGTAACGTAGCGAGAGAAATCATCAACTTCCGTCGTTTTGGCACTAGAAGTAAAACCCAACTCGCTAAATTCAAACGGGACTTAGAAATTATGATTGCCGAAGGATGGACAGATAAAGCTCAAAGCAACTTTCTCCTCGGTAAAATAGCAGCCTACGGCATGATTTTCACAGAACACGAAGGAGAAGAACTAGCCAACTACATAGCCCAAACAGCGATCGCTTGTGATGGTTATCAAGAACACTGCAATCATCACCATGATATCGAGCGTCGAGCCAGAGATTACGGTAAAAGTGCCGAAAGATACTACTGGAAACCAGGAACGCCCCGCAAGCGTGCAGGAACATACAAAAGTAACTTCTGTAACTTCACCAACTCCAACCCCAACCACAACCAACAAGTAGCCGAAAAAGCACAAAACCGAATTATAGACGGGGTAAACAGCTTGCTATCCAAGGGCATCAACCTAATAGTTACGGGAATAGTAGCCTTTAGAAAAGCTTTAAGAGAAGAAATACAAAAGCTGCATGGAGTATCGGTCGGTATCGCAACCTTGAATAAGTATGACCATTTATGGCATCCCAAAAAAAAGGGAATTGTTTTAGGGTTCGTTCCATCAACCTCCATTGTCACAGAACCAGAAATTGAAACTAGGAAAGAACAAGAACCAGAAATTAAACCAGAACCCGAAATTGAAATTGAAATTGAAGAAAAACCAGAAATTGAATCAGACATTTCTGTAGAAACCAGTGACCTTGAAGAAAAAATCATAGAAGCAACTCCCGACCAAAATAACCGAGAAACTACCCCAGTAAAAGAGCCAAAACACAGTGAAATCAAGGGTTGTACACACCTCAATAGTCAAACAGTAAAAACAGAAACGCCAAAACGCAGTGAAATCAAGGGTTGTACACACCTCCCCTTATATGAAGGTTTGAATAGGCTGGAAGCCTTGGTTGGCGATCGCTTCTTATATTTAGGCAACGGTGCTAATGGTTTAATTGGATTTAAAAACTCTCCTCATTCTCAAGTTAGAACTCTAGAACCAAACGAGTTTGTAAAACTAATTTCTACTTATCACAGCAGCGATTTACGAGATGAACCGCCATTGAGAAAAATTGTTTATGTTCAACCAATCGAACGAGCAAAACAAGAGCAATGGGAAGATGAAGCAGCAATTGCAGTGTTTTTAGATCAGTTGGAAAAATTAGAAATTAAATCCGAACAAAATCAAAACAAAGACCAAAAGCGATCGTCTAATAATTTTTCATCAAATTTTCAATCTGAAATTCAGCAAGTTCAACAGCAAAGCATAAGAGTTACTTATCCCCCTAAATTCGCAACGCCGTCGAAAATCGACAATAAGCACAGCTTATCTAATTTTAAAAAACCTGATGATAGCTAATCCTATCTTTTGTTGTGAGAAAATTTTAAGTTTCTCAAGCATCCTGTGAGGAATTTACAGGGTCTAGTATTTAGATCAACAGAATTTTCGTCGGTAACTTCGCTATGGATAAACCAGTAATTCCATTCACACTGGAGCAGGAAGCTAGCTACAGAGAACAAATACAAGATTTATTTTCCCAACAAGACAATGCACAATTCAGAAGTAAAGCGGATGTTTTAACAAATATGCTGATTTTTGAAATTGTTAAAGCAATTAATGCAAGAGGTGAAATAGATGGTGTTAATTTTATTGAAAATAATAGGGATTATATAGATGATGTCTTAGCTGATTTTTCTTGTTTGAGTTTTTATATTACAGACTGGTTAGAAGATGAAGAATTAAAAGACTATCGATTATTAATTGAGGAACGCGAGAAAAAAATTGCTGGTAAAGCATTAAATACTGATAATTTTGAATCAACAAAAAAAGAGATGATTCATCAGGAGATACTAACAAATCATAAGAAGCCTCGTAGGAAAAAACCTTTAGGTTTTGGTCAGAAAAATCAGCGTAAAAAATAAAGTTTCAAGAAAAAGTATGGTATTTCCCTACTAAAAATCTCATGTAGAGATCGCCCTTTCTTGTTGCTATTGGCTCGTCTATCTTACGATTTCTCTGGGAATTGACTACGGGGTGCTGGTGCGCCTCGTAATAATCCTTCGGTGCTTAAATCTTCGTCTATCTCCGACCAATGGATACCATAACCACCTCCGCAAATTTGCCATTTTTCTCTTTGAGAGGGGGTGGCTGCCAATAATCTGGGATACCATACCAACGGAACGGTAATCGTTCTGCCATCCATGATATCGACACTGATAGTATCTTCCGTGAAAGTAACATTTTGAACTCTTTCATCGGCTCTAATTGCCAAAATACCCTCAGAGTCTACTTCGATGGGGTCATCCTGACAACTGCCGTAAGTTTGCTCAAAAAATCCTGGGGGATAACCTTTGTCTTGAGGAGCAGATTCTACAACTTCAATTGTAATCGTAAATTCGGCATCAGATAGATTTACGGGAACGTCAAGATGCAAAATACCATTGGCATCACTGCGAGAACGTATATTTATTGTTTCCATAACTTCCGACTCCACGACTGCGACCATCATACTGATATTAAAATTGTCCCGTCACAATAGGTAAAAGAAGTCCGCTCTTAGGATAAGACTAGCTAATTAGTACAGCATCAATTTACCGCATCAGCTTTCCTTATTATTCGAGGGATTGTTATATTTGGTGAGATTTTGAGGCATTTAGGATATCAAACAGCGATTTGATCCTGTAGGATAGATTTTAGATTGGAGATTGGTGATTTTAGATTGATGAATGAATGAAACGGAGTTTAAAGCGAGAACGAAAAAATTAGCCATTAGGGTAATTCGTTTGGTAGGTGCTTTACCCAAAAATGAGATGGAAGCACAGGTTATTGGTAAGCAGTTACTAAGGTGTGCGACATCCGTTGGTGCTAATTACAGAGCTGCTTGTCGGGCTAAATCCACAGCAGACATGATATCTAAGCTGAGTATCGTCCTTGAAGAAGCAGATGAGACGCTCTATTGGATGGAATTGTTGGTTGAAAGTGGCATGATGCCAGCTTCCAGACTAAAAAGTCTCATGGCAGAGACTAACGAAATTGTATCAATGTTGGTTGCTTCCCTCAAAACCTTACGTTCTAAATCTCAACAATCTAGAATCTATAATTCCGCCCAATCTAAAATCTAAAATCTCCAATCTACAATGGCGCATGAAGGTAAACCGCTATGGCAGGGCAAAAATTCTTACCCCTGGTGAGATAAATTTACTCTTTTTAGAGGGCTTTACCAACCCCCGCGATCGCGCTCTGTTTGGCGTGTGTCTTTATGCTGCTGCGCGGATTAATGAAGCTTGTACCTTACTTAGAGGCGATGTCATCGGTTTCAAAGGAGTCCGCCCCGTGTTGGTGATTCGTAACTACAACACCAAGGGCAAGCAGGAAACCAGAGAAATTCAGGTACATCCCCAGTTGAAAGAATATATCGAAGAACACAACAGGTGCGATCGCTGGCACACCCGCCCCCATTTATTCCCAGGCAGACACGGCAGAAATCACATCCGTAAAGTTAGTGCGGACAAGATACTGAGGGATACTTGTAAGAAGCTGGAAATCGAAGGCGTAAGCACCCATAGCTTTAGAAGAACTGCTTTGACTAAGATGAGCGATGCTGGTGTCCCTTTAAGGCACATTCAGGCTATCTCAGGACATAAAACCCTTTCTTCTCTAGAACGCTATTTAGGGGTCACAGAAGCGCAGAAAGAAACTGCAATTTCTACTTTGGATTTTTAGAGGAGCTTCTGCCACAAGCTGTGGCAGATTTTGACTATTTAAAAGATAGTAAAAGTTAGATTTTGACCGTTAAACTCAATGCGATGGCGATTCATAATGTCGCGACCAATGATTAACAACTCTCCCATCTCCTCCACAGAAGCTGCAAAAACTGAAACCGAAGAATATTCATAACCATCAAATATCAACCCTACTTCATAAGGAATACCTAAAGTCATTCGACCGCCAAAAGGAATTCTCGTCGTACCTTTGAGGGCTTTACCTTTAACTTTGGTAACTAAAGGAATGGGGATAAGAGTACAATCAGAGCCAGTATCGAGAATAGACGAACATTTAATTGCTACATCTTTAGACGATGGTGTTTTTAACGTAACGGAAATTAGGGGAATCGGGGGAATTGCCGTTGAGACAAAAGTATAGCTGTAAGTACCCACTGGTTAAGAATTAACGTTTGTTGGTTCGACTTTTTTAATCAAAACGATTTTATCTCCCATAGTTTCCTTAACTCTAGCGAGTAAATCTTGGTAATTTTTATCTGCATCAATTACCCGATTCTCCTCAAACAGCACCCATTGACCTGAGTATTCTTTCAGTAACTCTGGAAGCAATTCCTCGAACAAAATCGCTTGACGACTAATGTAAGTTCGAGCCGAAGCATCTAATCCCAAACGATGCTCGTTAGCTTCAATCGATTTAGATGTTGAAGATATTGACATAAGAGTTATAAAAATTGCGCTTTTTCTTATTGTGGTTCTATTTTACAATATTTGAATAAATCATATAATCAAAATATGACAACCAAGAAAAAAACTGGTCGTGGTGGTAAAAGAAAAGGAGCAGGGCGCAAACCCAAATGGCTACCAGGAACAGAACTTAAAACAATGCGCCTTCCCGCTTGCCTAGAAAAAGAACTATTTGAGTACGCACACAAACGCATCGCCGAACTCAATCATCAGTCCTCATCTAAAGTCGATCCCCCTCAATTACAGCACCCCACAGATACTAATGCTTTACCCTCCACTATCAACAAATCGGCTGTAACTGAAGTCAACAACAAAACCAATCAAAAAACAATTAAATTAGAGCTTTGGTTGAGAGTAGAAAACAACAATAAATTCATTCGACGCAAAAAAAGAGTTAGAGAACAAATAGAACAGTGGTGCTTATCTCAGTACAACTATCACAAGCCCTTCAAGGATATGTGGGACTACCAACTAACCATTCCCTACGAAACAGAAGAAGACCTTGAAAATAAAATTCACGAACTATATGGGTCAATGTTCGAGATAGCCGATAGCGATTGCTGTTTTATTGAAGCTTCCATCTACGAAAAAGCAACCAATAGAATCTGGTATTAGATTATCTACTTTTGTCTAACACTTAGTAATTTAACGTTATACAAAATATTTACAGTGTATTCTTGTTTGTGCTTGAACAAGACAAAAACGCCTACTATTTGAGAAGCTTACTTACATACTGTAAAACAACGTTAACGCAATACAAAACAGTGTAGTAATTATATGTATAACAAAATCTTTACAACGTATTTTTATTTGTCTGGAGAGCGAGCAAAATACCTACCTATTTAGAATTTTACTTACAGATTGTCATACACTATTTTAAATTAAAACTACAACGTAAATTATATTTTTTGAGATATTCAATTACGTTCGGTTTTTTCAAATGCTCGGTGCGACTAGATTTTCAAAGGATATCGGGATTTTCTTAAATATAAAACACCTACTAACCCCAGACAACTGAATGAATTAAGATTCAACAAAATATTAAGCTTTTCTTTTATTATTACCCGAACGCTGTATGGTAGTAATTGTTATATTATAGATAGCTAAAGTAGTCTGGAATACAATGGGCGTGTAAGACCAAAAATTTTAAGAAAGCTAGCCCACCCCACGTATGACACAAAGTATCGCTACGCTCAAAGCTATGTCCGTGGGGGGCTAGCGGGGGAAAGCCTTCCCCTCGACCCCTTCAGGCAGTAGGAAAAGAAAAATATAGGCATCTTTCAACTAATTAAAACCTCTAGCAAATTACGCGAACCATGCCCAGAAAAGTACAGCGCACCAATACTATCAGTATTCGACTCACAGACGAAGAAAAATTGGACTGGGAATTAAAAGCCCACGCTGCTGGATTGACCATCTCGCAGTTAGCTAGAGAAGCCATGAATAGAGTCAAAGTAATGAATGTTAGCGACCGAGCAATCCAGATACAACGTACCTATCAAATCGCCAAAATAGGCAACAACTTAAATCAAATTGCTCGGTGGGCAAACACCTATACAAATACCATCGAAGCAGTAGAAGTAATCACCTATTTAATAGCAATTGAAAAAGCCTTACTCGCTTTAAAATCTACCAAACCAGATCGAGGAGATGAATAAATATTAGCGATCGCTATTAGAGCAAAACTAACCAAACAGGGGAAACATCATGAAAAGTGTTGGTATCAGAGAATTTAGAGATAAAGCATCCCAATATCTAGCAAGCAAAGAAGCCTTAGCAGTCAAACGTCATGGCAAATTAGTGGGATTTTATATACCCGTCCCCCAATCGGAAGAAGAAGAAATCGAACAAGCACTACAAAGGCTGAATCAAACAGTGTCAAAAGCGATCGCTGAAAGTGGTATGGACGAAGCTGCTTTAGCTGATGCTCTAGATTTATCTCAAGAAGAACAGTAAACAGTACGTTTAGAATATAAAAAAAGGTATTGAGACTAATATGACGACAAGCAAAGATTCTCATCAAAAGTCACAAACAAAACCGTCAAACCAAAACCCCTTAGCAAATATTGCTGGCAAATTTGGCGGACAATTTTGGTTAGAAACACAATCAGAAATAGAACGTTCTCGCAAAATAGATCGAGAAGAAATAGAGCAAGAATTGAAGACATCATCTGACAAAGAAAATTAATGTATCTACTCGATACCAGTATTGTTAGTAACTTTTTGGACGAGCGACGTTTCTATCCCCAACTAACAGCCAAGATTTTGAGCCAACCGCCAGAATCAATTTTTACCAGCATTATTACTGTGGAAGAAATTTTACAAGGTGCTTTGGCTTCAATACAAAAGACAAAAAGAAAACCGTCGGTTGTAGCTGCCTATCAGTATTTTGAGGAGTTATTTTCGGCACTAAATCAGTTCCAAATTTTGTCCTACAGCACAGAAGCAGAGCAAATCTATCAAGCCCTAAGTGCCAAAATCAAAAGAATCGGCACGCAAGATTGTCGGATTGCTGCGATCGCCAAAGCCAATGAATTGACTGTT
>DAXETX010000067.1:0-13042 GCA_051155735.1 Xenococcaceae cyanobacterium | reverse complement strand
CCTCGTTTCTATATGGACTTGAAGAAATATCAGAAAGCCAATCTCAAAGCGAGTTCGCCCTTTACTCCGCCTGTTAACCTCATGTATGGCTTGCAAGTTGCCTTACAAATGATGCAAAGAGAGGGACTAGACAGTATTTTCTCTCGTCATCAACGTGTAACTGAAGCAACTCGTGCTGCTGTGACAGCTTTGGGGTTAAAACTGTTTGCTGCGGATCATTGTGCTAGTACTGCGGTTACTGCGGTCGATCCTGCTCCCATTGATGCCGAAAAAATCAGAAAAATCATGAGTAGTAAATATAATATTGCTCTGGCTGGCGGACAGGATGACTATAAAGGTAAGATTTTCCGTATTGGACATTTGGGATTTGTTAGCGATCGCGATATCTTAACTGGCATTGCTTGTTTAGAAGCGACTTTGAGAGAATTGGGTCATGATATTCAACCTCAAGCTGGAATCAAAGCTGCTGCTACGGTATTAGCTTAAATAAAAATAGGGGTAGTTTATTACCCCTAGAAAATTCTCGCGCCTTAATTTGAGCCAAGATTAGTAGCCAGAGGATTCGGGAGCATAGTCAGGATAATATTGGTATTCGGTAGTTTGAGGCTGAACATTAAACTGAGACTGAGTATTGGTAAAATCACCGACTTGTAAGCCTTGGTTGTATTCACCTAAGACAGCAGACTCTTGTAATATTTGTTGTTGAGAGTATTGAGAGTTGACTGCGGGGGACTGGCTACCGTTAAGATTGATTTGATCTTGATAGTTACTAGTAATTCCGAGTTGTTGACTATTATTGCCTGCGCCTACTGTCGCGTTGGTTTGAACTCCACCTTGAACACTATGTTGATTGTTAACGCTTTGAGCAAAAGTGGATAAAGGAGCAAGAGTGAGAGCAACTGTAGCAATAAGACCGAAAGTAGTAGATTTCTTCATGATTTTAGTTTTTTTAGTTTGAATTCAGTGTTTTCTGTGTTCTGTTATTAGTTACGTAGCTTCTGTTAGGTTTATGCACTTTTGCCGTAAAAAGTTGGCAGCAAATTCAGAAATAGATCGGTATCATCCCGTTTCTCCTTAAATTGGCTATCGATTTAGTTTTAATCTTCGGCTAAAAATTTGGTTGAGAATTCCTGTAATTACGGGCTTTGGTTAGTAAAGATTCAGCAAAGGCGATCGCATCAGCAGCGGAATTTCCGCCAGTGATTTGGGCAATTTCTTCAATTCGGAGTTGCGGTTCGATTAAAGGTTTAACCCTAACAACAGTCCGAATTTCAGGTAGATGAGAATCACCGTTACGCTGTTTAGCAGTAGAAGCATTTTCCACAATCGTTTTCTCAACTTTATAGTGGGCATCCGCCATCGCTGCCACTAGCGGTTGATGGGTAACGCAAAGAATTTGGTGATTTTTACCGAGTTGATAGAGTTTTTCAGCGATCGCCTGAGCGACTTTACCAGAAACTCCTGCATCTATTTCATCAAAAATTAGCGTGTTAGAACTAGCTTCCGTATCAGCAAAACAAGCTTTTAAAGCGAGTAAAAACCGACTCATTTCCCCACCCGAAGCAATAACCGCTAGCGGTTGTGCTGTTTCTCCTAAGTTCGGACTAAAGTAAAATACAACTTTATCTGCACCATTAATATTCGGTTCGCACTGAATAAGGCGACATTCAAAAATCACTTTGTCCATTGCTAGGGGTTTGAGTTCTTTAACTAACTGCTTTTCTAGCTTGGTAGCTGCTTTTTGTCTGAGTTGAGTCAGTTTAGTACAAACTTGTTTTAATAAGGTTTGCCTCTGTTGCTTTTCTTGTTCGAGAGCAGTTAAAGATTGTGATTGATTAGTTAATGTCAATAATTCTGCTTGTAGCTGCTGCCAAAGAGCGATCGCATCTTGGAGTTCTGGACCATACTTACGACAAATTTGCTTTAAAAGACGAATTCTAGTTTCTATTTCGGCTAATCTTTCAGGATCGGCTTCTAATCCTTCACCATAACTATAAAGTTGCTGTCCTGCTTCTACTATTTGCGCTAATCCTGACTGCACCATTTCCAAAATTGAGCCTAAATCGCCATCGTATTCTGTCATTTCTAATACTGCTGATTCCGCTTTAGCGAGTAGATCTGCTGCTGCTGCTTCTTCGGTTTCACTTTGATAGAGTAATTGATATGCTTGATAGCTGAGTTGTTGTAACTCGACAATATGAGACAACCGCTCTCTTTCTAGTTCGAGTTGTTCTAACTCGTCTGGTGCTGCTAATTCCGCTTTGGTGAGTTCTTGAATTTGATATTCGAGTAAATCTTGTCTTTGAAGACGTTCTTGTTGCGATTGACGATAGGTTTCTAGAACATTCTTGGCTTGTTGATAATCTTGATAAGCAGTGGCGACTCGTTGCTTTTGTTTGAGTAGAGTTTTACCACCATAGGCATCTAAAAGAATTCGCTGTTGTTCTGAAACTAAGAGATTGATGGTTTGTCCTTGAGCCGTTATTTCTACTAACCGAGAACGTAAATCTTCCATTAGTTGCCGATTGGCTAAAACCCCATTAATCCGACAACGCGATCGCAGTCTGCCATTGCCCACCGCCAATTCTCGGCTACAGACTAAACTGTCTGCTTCTAGCGGTTCAATTTGATTGGTTTCTAACCATTGTTCCCAACTCGGATCGATCTCAAAAGTTGCTTCGATAATAGCGCGATCGCTTCCTTGTCGAATCATCCGACTATTGACTTTTCCCCCTAAAACTGCATCAATAGCATCGAGGATAATCGACTTACCTGCGCCTGTTTCTCCAGTCAGAACGTTTAAACTCTGAGCGAAATCTAATTCCAGGCGATCGACTAGAGCAAAATTATTAATTCTTAAAGAAACAAGCATCTAGATACAGTAACTAAAAGATCAAGCCAAGCTTATTAAATCGATCAAAAAGTAATAAACCCTATTCAGCAGTTTAGCGGAAGCGAATCGCGATTAAAATTTTTTTTGCAAAATCTAACTAGGGAATCAGATAATAAGGTAATTTCTCGGCAGTTACCTTTTTTAATAGAGAGTAAAATAGTGTAAATATACCGAATTTTTAACTATAACTTCATAATGGGTGCTAAGCCAGCAAAACATCGCGAAGAACACGTATTAATAGTCATTGATGGCAAAGGACAAAAAGAAATTATCCTGACTGACTCTGTGTATTCTCTAGGAAGAGGACATCAATGTGATATTCGACTTAATTCACAATTTGTTTCTCGTCATCATGCTACCTTAATGAAGCGATTAAAAGATGATGGAGAGTTTTACTATCGAATGATTGACGGAGATTCCGAAGGGAAAGTTAGTGTTAATGGCATCTTAGTCAACGACCAAAAAGTGCGATATCATGATCTTAAAAATGGCGATAAAGTAGTTTTTGGTCCTCAAGTGTCGGCGATCTATCAATATCGTCAGTATGATGTTTTTCCCACCATTCCGCCAGATGATCCCTTTGATATTACTCTGATCGATCCAGCGATGATTCAGGGAGATGAAGAAGAATAGTGCGCGAGTCGTATTTTGAACCTATTATTGGTCAAGATCGAGCAATTAGGCTACTTTTACAAGCAGTAAAACTGCAAAGAATTGCTCCAGCTTATTTGTTTTGGGGAACTCCTGGGGTAGGGCGTAGTCTTGTAGCAAAAGCTTTTATCCGATGTCTATTAGCAACTAATGCGACACCAGATAAACTCGCTTTAATCTCCCAAAAATTGCGTAGCCACAATCATCCTGATGTTTTGTGGATCGAGCCTACTTATAAAGACAAAGGAGAATTAATTACTGCTTCTGTCGCTTTAGCCCAAGGGATTAAGCGTAAAACACCACCGCAAATTCGGATCGAACAAATTCGGCAAATTACTCAGTTTGTCACTCGCCCGCCTCTGGAATCTTCCCGTTTAGTAGTAGTAATCGAATCCGCCTCAACTATGTCTGAAGCTAGTGCTAATGCACTACTCAAAACTTTAGAAGAGCCAGGAAAAGCGACTCTAATTTTAATTGCCCCGAATCCCGACTCTTTACTCACAACTATTGTTTCTCGCTGTCAGTGTATTCCTTTACGTCCGCTTTCCCAGACTGATTTAAAATTGGTCTTACAAAAACAAGGCTATAGGGAAATTTTAGACCATCCTGAAATAATTGCGATCGCTCAAGGTAGTCCAGGAAAGGCGATCGCAGCTTGGCAGCAATTACAAACGATTCCTGCTGATTTACTCAAGCAAGTGCAAAATCTTCCTAAAAATCCCCTCGCGGTTTTTGAGTTAGCTAAAACCATCGACCGAGAATTAGATACTATCAGTCAAATTTGGCTGGTTGATTACTTGCAACATTACTATTGGCAAAAATATTATGACATTGCCCTAATCAACCAGTGGGAAAAAACTCGTCAATATCTTTTAAGCTACGTTCAACCTCGTCTTGTCTGGGAATGTACGTTTAATCAACTTTTATCTAGTACAGGAATCACTCGATCTTCAGGAGTTAGTGTTTGGTAGTACCTGACCCCAATTACGAAACAAGTTAACAATACCAATAGTCCCGAAAATACTGCTGCTCTTTCAAACATAATTTTACTCAATCGATATTTATAATCTTCCGCTCTTAAGATACTCCGCTTCGGCAACTCGCTTCAGTCTTCTTAACTGGGCTTGCATATCTTTTTTAGTCCAAGTCGCAGCGAAAGTTTTAAAGCCCCAACCGATCAAAGGATTTGGCACTTCAAACTCAAACCGATTGACTAAAAGCGTTCCTTGAGAAGTTGGCTGACATTCCCAGCGATCGCGTCCTTGAAAAAAACCTTTAAATTGCCAAACAATCAATCCTGGTTCTCTTTCTACGACTACACTTTTCAAAGTTGGCTGCCAAAGCGGAAGCTTAATCCGAAACCGACTCAAACTACCTACAGTTGTACTCCATTTGCCAATTGGTTCACATTTCAAAACTGGATTGAGCCAAAGATGCATCAATTCTAAATCGCTCAAACAACTTTCTACAGTAGTAGCACTAGCTCTAATCGTTATCGAATGTTCAAAAACTTGAGGTAAAGACATATACAAAAGTCTAAAATTGCTCAAAAATCGCCACTTTTTTCTTAACAAAGATGAATTTAAGTTATTAAAATCTTATCAATTAATTACACAGTCGAAGGGACTCCGTCTTGAAAAGACGGAGTCTGCTGCGACTTCGTCAGAGGAAACCGAAAAGCTGACTTATCGGGAAACCCGACAAGCTTGAACGCCACGTCCATTTTTTCGAGACGGAGTTTTTTTGACAAACAACCAAGAAGAATCCTCAAATAGAACATTGCTACTGTTCAAAAGCCTTTGATTAAATTCAGGATAACTAAATACGATCGTTCCCAGATTTATTATTAACAAATTCAGCATTTTTACGGTAATTTGGCATAATTATTCCAGTAAATATATTTACTTGTGAAAACGAGAAGTTATCTAATTTGATTTTCGTTAGTATTTCCCCGAAAATTACTAAACCAATTAAAACCGAAGCAAATGACAAATATACTTAGTAACCTAGTGTCAGAACCGTCTTTGGTAATAGCACAGGCTCAAACTCTCACATCACCATTTCAGCAAATTGGTTCATCTTTGGGTACAGACTTAGGTTCTTCCTTGCTTAATGTCCTCAAAGCAATCATTATCCTGATTGTTGGTTGGATTGTTGCAGCAATTGTGAAAAGCCTAGTCAGAAGTTTATTGAAAAAAACTGACATCGATAATCGCCTTGCTTCTTGGGTAACAGGACAAAGAGGCGGTGATTTTCCTGTTGAAGAATGGATCAGTGGCTTGTTCTTTTGGTTGATCATTTTATTTGCTGTTGTCGCTTTTCTCAATGCGTTGCAGCTAGAAGCAGTATCAGTACCCCTCAACTCTTTATTGAATGAAGTAACAAGTTTCATTCCCAATTTGATTGGTGCGGGTATTCTTCTTGCTGTTGCTTGGGTGGTGGCAGCTTTAGTTAGAACTATTGTCACCAGAGGCTTAACAGCTTTAGACTTAGATCGCCGTTTAGGAGCAAATTTAGAAGATGACTCCAATTTTGCCCTGAGTGACACCATCGGCAATGCGCTTTATTGGTTTATCTTTCTGCTCTTTCTGCCTGCGATCCTCAATACTCTGAGTTTAGAAGGTACACTTGCACCAGTGCAAGGGATGCTAGACGAAGTTCTGGCAATTTTGCCGAATGTTCTAGCAGCAATCTTAATTGGTGTCGTTGGCTGGTTTGTGGCTCAAGTTGTCCGTCGTATTGTGAGTAACTTACTCTCAGCCACAGGAGTAGATGGCATTGGTGAAAAAATTGGACTAGCTGCTGGGGGTAAACAAGGATTAGCTTCAATTATTGGAACAATAGTTTTTGTTTTGATCCTCATTCCCACTGCGATCGCTGCTTTAGAAGCTCTGCAAATTCAGGCAATTTCTAATCCAGCGATTGATATGCTCAATCAAGTGCTAGACCTTTTACCCAAGCTATTTGCTGCTGGTATAGTTTTAGCCTTTTTCTTTATTGCAGGAAAATTTGTTGCGGAATTAGTTACCAATATTCTGACTGATATTGGGTTTAACAACTTCTTGCAGTGGTTAGGTTTTACTGCTACTCCGACGCCGACTCCTTCTACTACTACGACCATCGTTACCCCTAGTCCTGAATCTGGATTTAGTGAAACCGAACAACCTACGGTCATTCAATCTGATTCTGTCACCACTAAAACTCCCTCAGAGTTTGTCGGCTTGATTGTGTTAGTAGCTATTATGTTAATTGCTACTCTTACAGCGGTGGATATTCTCAATATTCCAGCCCTAGAAGCAGTTATCGGCGTAATTTTAACCATCGCAGGACGAGTCTTAATTGGCTTAGTTGTTTTTGCCATCGGACTCTATTTTGCGAATTTGGCTTATAAATTAGTTCTTGCTTCTGGCACTTATCAAGCGAGTTTCCTCGCTCAAGCAGCCCGTATTGCCGTGATTATCTTTGTTAGCTCTCTAGCATTAACTGAAATGGGTATTGCTCCTGATGTAGTTAACTTAGCTTTTGGTTTAACTCTCGGTGCTGTAGCCATAGCGATCGCCCTTTCCTTTGGGTTAGGAGGTCGTGATGTAGCCAGAGAGCAATTACGCTCTTGGCTCAACTCTTTTAAAAATCAGAGTTAATTGTTCCCGATTCGTTTCGCAATTAATTCTGCTCCTAGTGCTTACTAGGAGTTTTTTCGTAAAAACTCGCTCCTAGTGAGGTCGGGAATTTACCCTATTCTCAAGACCTGCTAAGAGAGTAGGCTAAAAGATAGACCAGATAGACTTTTTCTTTTGTTACAATTATTAACAATATCTGCTAGTCTCATTGATAAAAACTATGGCTCAATCTACATTATCTACTCCAGCTACATCCCAGGAAACTTATACAGTTATAGCTCAACCTTTACCCTTAGACAGTGAACTAGATATTAATGATGAGCCAGATGCAGACTGGCGTTACAGTCCCGATCGCATCAATCAACAATACGGTCGCCAGCCTTGGGCGGTTTTAGCGCGACTCAGCAATATCTTACTGACTTTTGGGGGTTTTGTCTTAAGTTTGTGGTGGGATAAGATTACAGGAAAAGTAGTCAAGAATGAGCGATCACGTGCTGTTCAGCTAGTCAAAATTTTAACCAAATTAGGACCTGCTTACATTAAAATCGGACAAGCTTTATCAACTAGACCTGATCTAGTACCTCCTGTTTATCTAGAAGAATTAGCCCAACTACAAGACCAACTACCTTCATTTGATAATCAAATCGCTTTTCGGTTCATCGAAGAAGAATTAGGTCAACCCCCACAAGAAATTTACGCAGAATTATCACCTCAACCGATTGCTGCTGCTTCTTTAGGACAAGTCTATAAAGGTAAACTCAAAACTGGAGAAACTGTGGCAGTTAAGGTACAACGTCCCGACCTAATTCGACGGATTACCCTCGATATTTTTATTATGCGGGGTTTAGCAAGTTGGATTCAAAACAACGTTAAACAGGTGCGGTCTGATTTAGTTGCAATTACTGATGAACTAGCAGAACGCATTTATGAAGAGATTAACTATACCCAAGAAGGTCGTAACGCAGATCGATTTAAAAAGCTTTACGGTTACATGGAAGAAATCTATGTACCTAAAATCTATTGGGAATACACTGGCAGACGGGTTTTGACCATGGAGTGGATTACTGGGACAAAGCTGACTAATATTCAGGCAATTCAAGCCAAAGGTATTGATGCAACTCACCTAGTAGAAGTAGGAGTAGAATGCTCCCTCAGACAACTTTTAGAACATGGCTTCTTTCATGCTGACCCCCATCCTGGTAACTTGCTAGCGATGGAAGATGGCAGACTCGCTTACCTAGATTTTGGGATGATGAGTCGCATCAAACCCTATCAACGCTATGGATTAATTGAAGCAGTAGTTCACTTGGTCAACCGTGATTTTGACTCTTTAGCTAAAGACTACATCAAGCTAGATTTTTTGACCCCCGATACTGACTTAAGACCAATTATTCCAGCCTTAGCCAATGTTTTTGGTAATGCTTTAGGAGCTAGTGTGGCAGAGTTAAACTTCAAAAGTATTACGGATCAAATGTCAGCGATGATGTATGAGTTTCCCTTCCGTGTACCTGCTTACTATGCTCTAATTATCCGTTCGATGGTAACCCTAGAAGGTATCGCTATTGGGATCGACCCTAATTTTAAGGTACTTAGTAAAGCTTATCCTTACATTGCGAAACGTCTTTTAACCGATCCTGCACCAGAACTACGAGCTTCTCTAAAAGATTTACTCTTTAAAGAAGAAGGTTTCCGTTGGCATCGTCTAGAAAACTTAATGCGTAACGCCAATAGTTCTAGAGATTATGATTTTGACAAGATAGTCGATCAAGCTTTAGATTTTCTCTTTTCAGAAAGAGGTTTATTAATTCGCGATCGCCTAGCGGATGAAATTGTCAATGCTTTAGATATTCTAGGACGGAGAACTTGGTTTAATGTTACTACTGCTTTTCGCCAACAGGTAGGTTTAGCTGTCTATGAAACTCCTTCTGAGTTACAAGAAGACTCTTACAGTATCAAACACATCAAAAATATTATTGATATCTTAAGACAAACTCCAGGTTTCGATCCGACTCATACTGTAGGAATCGTAATGAAAATTATTACTAAGCCAGAAACTCAACAACTCGGACAGAATGTAGCAGAAAAACTGACTCAAAAAATGGCAGCAAGATTGATTAGAAATCTTTTAGTAGATAATACTGCCACTACTCCCCTGGAGACGACACCCCGCTCTGCTGACCTTCCGCATCCTTCACGCTCATTACCTTCTAGCGTGAGAATTTCCGCTTAACTAAGATCAAAAAAAAGAACCACCTACAAGATGGGGTGTCCAGGTGGTTCAGGATAAGAACTTAAACTCTCCATTATTTACTTAGGTGAAACTGGAGAGTTTTATGCATCAGTAATATTTCTTGATAAAAAAGAGCGGGCGATAAATTACTTCATTTCTCAGTAGATTCAAGCTCTGTAGCTTTTACAGCTTGAATTTCAGCAATTTTTTCTTGAGTTTGACGTTTTTCTCGCTCTAAAGGTTTAATAATAAATTTGGGTAGTTGTTCGGCTTTACTCAAAGCAATCTCAAAATATTGGAGCGCTTCTTCTAAAATCGGGATACTGTTTTGTTTTTTACCAATTTTTCGGAGAACTTGCGCTTTTAAATAGTAATGTTCGGGATTATCAGGAGCTTGATCGATTGCTTTCTGGGCAAATTCTAAGGCTCGGTCATATTGTTTTAAATCGCGATAAGCTACAGCTAAACCGCGATCTACTAAATAATTGGGCGAAGCATAGGTTTCAAATCTGGCGATCGCTTGTTCGGGACTAGAAAAAGGCAAATTTACTGCCAATAATAAATCGATATAACCTTTGATCAAATTTAATTCTGGATCGCTGGCATCGTTAGCTTCGGCTGCATCTAAATATTGAAAAACTAACTGTAATTTATTGATTGCGCCAAATGCGCCGTCTGTTTCATAGACATAAGTACCATCTAAAAAGTGTCCTACTGCTAAATAAAGATTACCGCGCATCGGATCTGTCGCTAATAATTTTTCAGCCGATTCTAGAGTCTTATCTGCATAAACTTTCAAAGTATCCCAATCTTCTTCAGTAAAAGCGAGAGAACCTCTCAAAGCATAGGATAGCGGTTCATCGGGTTCTTCGATTTCAGCCAATTTAAGTGGTGCTACAGTATTTTTATAATCTCCTAGAAAAAATAAAGTTTTAAAAGCTGTTTCGGTATGTTCCCCAATATCACGAGGATTACTAGCTCGGAAAGGGTCTGCTGCTAAACTAGGGTTTATTGTCCCCAAAATAGTTGTCAAACCCAAAGTCACAATAAAATAAGATCGAGTAATTAGTTTTAATTGAGAATTTTTATTCATTCCTCGTAATTTAAAAGATTGATTTGCTGAAAATTAACGATAAATCCTGATTCTGATTGCGCCAGTACCTTCAATCAAGCTGTTGACATGGCAATAATGCTTTAGTTCCAAACCCAATTAGTAATTTACGACAAAAATGTTATCGCTCAAAAATTTGGTTTATCACCCTCCCGCCACAACTGCACCAATTTTACAACAAGTCAATTTAAAGCTTGCCCCCCAAGAATTAGGCTTAATTGTCGGGGTTAGTGGTTCTGGTAAAAGCACTTTGTTAGAAATTTTAGCAGGACTAGCAGAAAGAACAGGGGGAAAAATTGCTTGGCGCGATCGCGAAATTATCTCCCTTGATTTGCAACAATTGGCAGGAATTGTTTTTCAGTTTCCTGAACGTCATTTTTGTGCTAACACAATTCTGGAAGAGTTGCGGTTAGGGCATCCCGAATTAGGCATCGAGCGAGTCAGGACGGCTTTAACGGAAGTCGGATTAGAAAACGTTTCTTTGAATATGTCACCCCATTCTCTTAGTGGGGGTCAACAACGTCGCCTGGCTTTGGCTGTACAACTAATTCGACAACCGAATATCCTTTTGCTAGATGAGCCTACCGCTGGACTTGATTGGTCAATGCGAATTCAGTTAGCACAACTTTTAGCTAAGCTAAAAAAACATTGGACATTACTCGTCGTAACTCACGACCCTGGAGAATTAGCCAAAATTGCTGATCGTTGTTGGCTGATCGAAGGAGGAAAAATTAGTGAAATCAAACCAGAAAGGTTGGTTAATCGTTAATAATTGCCATGAAAACTCCACAATTACCTGAAATACCAGAAATTTGGCAACAAACTCGCTATTGGCAACCAAATAAGTTTCAGCTACAACAATTTCAGCAACTTTACGAAATAGTACTCATTGGCAATCGCCAACAAAATCTAACTCGGATTACTGCCCCAGAGGCTTTTTGGGAAAAGCATTTATGGGATTCACTCTGTGGTATTGCCCCGCTATTATCAACCAACTTTGAGATTATCTTTGAGAACAGTTTGCCCAAAAACCCTAAGGTTATCGATGTTGGTACAGGGGCAGGTTTTCCAGGATTGCCCATTGCGATCACCCAACCTAACTGGAAATTAACCTTGTTAGACTCGACGCGCAAAAAAATTGCTTTTGTTGATCGGGCGATCGCCGAATTAGAACTTCCGAATGCCCAAACTCTCTTGGGTCGAGCCGAAGCGATCGGACAAGACTTAAAACATCGAGAAAACTACGATTTAGCAGTTATTAGAGCCGTAGGGCAACCTGCGGTTTGCGCTGAATACATCCTGCCTTTGATTAAAGTTGGTGGCTTGGGTATTTTGTATCGAGGACATTGGCAAAAAGAGGATACTTTACAGATAGAGTCCGCTTTATCGAAGTTAGGAGGCAAAATTAAGTTAATTCAACCCGAAACAACGCCTCTTAGTCAAAGTATGCGTCATTGTATTTATATTGACAAAATTACCGCCAGTTCGACTCAATACCCCCGTGCAGTCGTAGGGCTGTTTCATTCTCTAGAAAAAAGTTGTGATCGCGAATAACTATCTTCAAAATTACATTAGTGGCAAAAAGAAAGTAATAATGGCAAATTATGGCTTAATTTACTTATTGCCTCGGTCATGGAATCGAAACCATGAACTCTTAGCAGATTAAGAACCCAACTTTTAATTATGGAGATATTGGTCGATGCTTTCCCCTGAAGTCGAGGGCTAATATCTTCTTTCGTCACAACATCCTTCACCCAATGAAGACGATTTTCAATCGTCCAATGTCGTCGAATACCTAAAGGAATAAGCGAAGAAGTTGGGGATAAAGAACTAATGTAATAAGTTGCTGAGTCCGATTCGTAATCGTGGTTTCCTCTTGTTCCTGAACGGAAAACTTTAACAATGCTATGGACTCCTACCCATCGAGAATCGAGGTTCGATGGAGGAGAAAATACTTCTACAGTTCGATGAGTTAATCGATTTCTAGTTTTTTCGGTCTGCTTAAAGCAACTAATCGCCCTGGTATTGGTTATCTGAGACTCAATTTGCGGAAACCATCATTACGAAGTTTTGCTGTCTACCATAACAGTCATTCACTGTATTTTTCAGGCTTTTGCCGTCAATTGCAATCCATTGACCTGGATTATTGTGAGTAGATTGAGATGCCCACTCATTAAATACTTTAGCTAATGTCTCATAGTCTAAGCTCATCATTACTCTTCTAATTGTCGAATAAGATGGAACTCTTGCTTGTGGGATTTTGAGCGTTGTGATTAATTGACGGCGATGTCGTTCGACAAATCTGCCTAAACCTCGGTATCCCCAATAACCGCTCATGATTCCTAGAATCATGATTAGTAAAATTAGCCACAAAGGATGTCTTCTACCACCTGCTTTTCGTTCATCAGGTATTTGTTTTAGATAGTCAATCAAACTCTTCTCTAAATCTTTTGAAGTCATTTTGCATCTAAATCAAGCATTTACTTTAATCTACATGACTTTGTTTGAGAATGAAACAGCCCTACCAAGTTTGGGGG
>DAXETX010000066.1:0-6127 GCA_051155735.1 Xenococcaceae cyanobacterium | reverse complement strand
GCATTAATATTAATCGTGCCACCATCGCCTACAGCATCACTACCACTAACTAAAGCACCACCATTGCTTAATTCCAAACTACTGGTAGTAATATCAATATCTCCTGCATCACCTTCTGCTACCATACCTTCAAAACGATTGGTAGCAGTACTTATACCACTAACAAAACGACTCCCATCAGCCAGAACTAGCTCGTTAACTCCATCAATCAAAATTGTATCGGTAATATTGAGGGTGACATTTCCCGCATTTCCCATGCCAAAAGTATCACTCCGCAACTGTCCGCCATTAGTGAAAGTCAAATTATCAGCGGTAATAGTAATATCCCCGCCTTCTCCTGTACCAGTAACAGCAACAATTGTATTAACTCCAGTAGGGAACTCGTTACGACCAACTCCTGAGATGGAAAAGGTATCTTCTACAGCGATAGTGACATTTCCTGCATTCCCGACTCCTTCAGTAACACTTAATAATAGTCCTCCGTCTCTGAGTGCTAATTCTCTGGTAGCAACACTGAGATCGCCAGCATTTCCTGTTGCGGTATCACTAACGGAAGTACTAATACCACTAGAAAAATTGGTTTCTCCTACTTCTTCAATTAACACTGTATCGGCAATATCTAGGGTGACATTTCCAGCATTGCCCTCACCAAAAGTATCAGTCCGTAGCTGTCCGCCATTAGTTAAAGTTAGATTATTAGAAGTAATGGCAATATCTCCCCCTTCTCCTACTGCATTTGGTTCAATATTGGTAAACACGCCACTGGCAATTCCACTGCTGTTACTGATCCCTGAGATGAAAATTGTTTCTGTGGAATTAATAGTAACATTTCCAGCATCACCTTGACCTAGAGTACCGCTAATTACTGCTCCCCCTTCAGTTAAAGTTAACTCTTCAGTATCAATCGTAATATCACCTGCATTCCCTAGAGCAAAGGTGCTGCTATTGACAAGCCCACTATTGTTAACTCTAATATTATTGGCACTAATCTGAATTTCTCCGCCTTGGCGAGACTGGTCGAAGTCTTGTAATAGTTCTGGTAGGGGTAAGACTCTGGCAGAAATAAAGGTGTTTGTTCCTTCTATTAAGACATCTCCTGCTACATCAATGGTGATTCGACCGCTATTACCTTGTCCAAAAGTGTCGGTAAACAAGTTTGAGCCGTTGGTGACAATAAGATTTCCCGTTAAATTCATCACAATATTGCCACTGTTAGCTAGTCCTTCAGTTGTAGCTTCTCCTACAGTGCTAGTAAAAATATCACCTCCATTGGTAACTGCAAAATTGTTAGCTGTAATGATAATATCTCCACCTTGACCAGCACTCGTTAGGGAAAGACCAAGCTGTTCAATAACTTCTCTAGAAATTCCGACTTCTTCAGCGAACACGCCTGCTGAGATGACGGATGTACCAATTAAAGCTGTTGCTCCTTGAAGATCGATATTGCCATTATCGGCATTGATGATGATATCTCCTGCATCGCCACTGCCAAAAGAACCTGCTTGAATTTGCGAAGCACCTAATAAATTTAGATTATCGGTAATATTAAGGGTAATATTTCCTGCATTTCCTGCTCCTGTAGTGGACGTGGATATAAGAGTATCAGAAAGGGTAAGAGTTGGAGTAGTGATGGTAATATCAGCACCCTCACCTCTTCCCAATGGACCAAAAAAACTATTAAGAGTAGTTACAGAAAAATCACCAGAAATATTGGGGTTTGAATCGAGTTCTCCTGTTAGAGAAATTGATTCGGTAGCTGTAATACTTAATGCTCCTGGATTACCGATGCCATTGGATACAGAATTGATGTTAAAAGTTCCAGTACCCTCTAAAACCTGGGTATTAATCGTAATGTTTCCAGCACTGCCGTTAGTTGTAACAAGTCCGAGTTGACCAATATTAGCAAAATCACCAGCAGAGTTAAAGATGCCAGTTCGGAGATTATTTCTTTCTGCGATGGTAATTTTTTCAGTAGCATCAATTGTAATATTCCCTGCTTGAGCTTCTACCAATTGAGAAGCGGGGTTAATACCTGCGTTTAAAACACTATCAATTAATTCTAGATTGGTAACATCGACCGTAATATTACCTTCACCAAAAGCAGTTACATCAATACCAGAGGTATTAAGAGTCAGGTTATTAGCGGTAATACTTACCGTCCCTCCATTACCTGTTCCTGCTTGATTAGTTTGAACATTACTGAAAATAAATCCATTATCAAGAGATATATTTTCTCTAGTTGAGATAGTTATATCTCCTGCGTTGCCTCTACCACCTGGCGCATTTTCTGTTGCACCAAAAACCT
Source organism: Xenococcaceae cyanobacterium (assembly GCA_051155735.1). Taxonomy (GTDB): domain Bacteria; phylum Cyanobacteriota; class Cyanobacteriia; order Cyanobacteriales; family Xenococcaceae; genus JASJCP01. The sequence continues at coordinate 3,822 of DAXETX010000066.1, read as the reverse complement.
GGGTATTCAGCAAAGCAGAATTACTCAATGTTAAAGAGCCTGCATTAATAGTAATTTTGCCACTATCGCCAACTGCTGATTCTCCTACCACTGTAGCGATGCGACTAATAGATTCTTCCGCAACTTGTCCATCGATAGTGAATTCACTATTAACATCAAGATTAATGTCCCCTGCATTTCCTTGTCCTAAAGTACTTGCACTGAAAAAACTACCTTCGGTAATGCTTAAAGAATCTGCTGTGACTTCGATATTGCCACTATTACCAACAGCATCAGGGTTAACTCGATTTTGAATATTACTAACTTGATTAAGAGATATGGCTTCTGTGGCATCAAGAGTAATGTTTCTTGCTGTAGCATTGCCCAAATCCCCCTCAATACCTCCTAACAGACTACTACCCCCTGTAAAAGTAATATTTCTGCCGTTAAGAGATATTGCTCCTGCTACACCTGTAACATTAGCCGAAAAGGCATTACTGAGATTGATATCGCCCCTGGCTACTCCTTCAGGAAAATTGAAACTACCAGCTTCAGTCAAGGTAATATCTCCCGCAGCAGTTAAGCCTCCTAATTGGATGTTACCTCCAGGGGCAACTAAAAGACCACCATCGAGATTGAGATTTCCTCCTAGCAAAGCAATAGTCTTACCAGGATTAACCGATAACAAAGTAAAAGTAAGAGTATCATCAAAATCAGCACTAGTAGCGATATCGCCAGGATTATCGCGGAATCTTAAGCCAACTGGGGCATTGACTGTTAATAATGGCGGATTATTTCCATCTAAAGCCCTAAATTCTCCATCAGGAAATAAAATACTGTCAGCAGTACTACCATAGAAAGAACCCCCAATTTGCAGACTGGCATTATTGCCAAATAAAATCCCCGCAGGATTAATTAAATATAAATTGGCTCCGCCATTGGCGCGAATCAAACCATCAATATTAGAGATATTTCCGCCTGTAACGCGAGAAAAAACATTAACTACATCATTAGCATTGTTGAAAAAAGCCTCACTACCTGTAGGTACAGAAAACTCCCCAAAACTATGAAATAAATTATCTCCAGCGCGATCGCCTTCGTCGATCCTCACACCATTATCTATCGGAGTTAAAGTAGTATTAGTCGTACCATCGGTAGTAATTTGACCCTGGGCAGGATGAGGCAATAAACCCAAAGAAATCAAACAATAACCAATGATTCCCCAAGTTAATCGCCATTTGGAGTCAGACATAGCTTTATTTAACATTGCTATCTGAGGTATCTTAAACAAGTACCAGTTTTGAATCTAAGTATATATTTGCAGACTTGCGACCAAAAAAATAGCGTAAATTTTTTTTTCACCTAAAGATTGGTCGAAATAGCTTCTACAGGACAAGTTGGAATACACTGTTCACAGACGACACAACGCGATCGCCAAAACTTGAGCCGAAAAGTATCAGGATCGAGGGTTAAAGCTTGAGTCGGACAGACTCCTGTACACAATCCACAATCTACACAAAGATTTTCATCAATCGCAATTTCGCCACTCATCTGAGAAACTTGAATATCTAAGCTTCGCATCCATTCAATTGCAGCATCAATTTCGTCAATATCTCCTTGTAGTTGTACTAATAATTTGCCAACTTGATTGGGCGCAACTTGAGCGCGAATAATATTAGCAGCAATGTTAAAGTCTTTGGCTAAACGATAAGTTAAGGGTAGATGAACCGTATTTTTGGGGAAAGTCAGAGTTAGGCGTTTTTTCATGGGATGATCGGCTACAGTAATACTAAATAACTATCTGTCACCATGTTATTAGAAATTAAGCGAATTACTGTTCCCCCAGGACAAACTATCTTACTAGAAAATATTAGCTGGTCGGAGTTTGAAGCTATTTTAGAAGATTTAGGAGAAAAGCGCAGTTCCCGCATTGCTTACGATGGCGGAAATTTAACTATTACGACCCCCTTACCCGAACACGAAATTAATAAAATCTACATCAGCAATTTTGTTGAAATACTTCTTGAAGAACTAAATATTGAATTTTGTCCTTTGGGTTCTACTACTTTTAAAAATCAGTTAATGGCAAAAGGAATTGAACCTGATAATTGTTTTTATATCCAACATGAAGCAGCAGTTAGAGGTAAAGATAGATTGGATTTAGCGGTCGATCCACCGCCAGATTTAGCAATAGAAGTAGATATAACAAATCGCACTCATCCTGAAATTTATGCTGCTTTGGGTGTTCCTGAGTTATGGAGATTTGAAGCTGGTAAATTGCAAATTTTGGTTTTAAATTCTGGGCAATATCAAGAGTCTCAAGTAAGTCCGAATTTTCCTGATTTTGATTTAATTAATCATATCCCTCAATTTCTGCAACAGTGTAAAAGTGAAGGCAGAAATCAAGGGATTAAAGCTTTTCGCAGTTGGGTTCAGAATTGTATTTAGAGATGATTGATTGTGTTAGTTGTTAGTTGCTACTTATTACTTACTACTTGGTAGTTGCTACTTACTTTTTCGCAATAATCCAAATTGCATGAACTAAGCCAGGAATATAACCCAAAAGAGTTAAGAGAATATTAATCCAAAAATCTTTACCTAATCCTACTTGTAAAAAAACTCCCAACGGCGGTAAAACAACAGCAATAATAATCCGAATAAAGTCTTCCATTTCTTGCTTTATTATTATTTAAATACATCTCGATCATAGCGGGCAACTAGTTTTTCGGGGTACAGCAGCTAGTAGGGTTTACCGCCATCAGTGAGCAAAAGTTGCTCAGATAGCGTTACTATCAAGGAAATCTTTATCTCTGCAATTTGAATATGGTACAAGCACCTCCACAGCAAACAACTCAAGAACTAGCCAACCTCGCAGTAAAACTAATTCGTCAAGCTGGTTGCGAATATGGTGATATTCGTCTTGCTAACTATCGTCATCAAAGATTAAGCGCCCGCGATCGCTCTTTGAAAAATCTGGCGGATAATGTGAGTTCTGGGTTTGGAGTACGGGTACTCTTAGATGGTGCTTGGGGTTTTGCTGCTTCTCATCGTCAGACGCCTGACGAAATTACCAGGATAGTTAATCTCGCAATAGAAATTGCTAGAGGTAGTCGCTTATCGCAGCAAGAACCTGTAAAACTAGTTCCTGTAGCAGCTTACCAAGATAAATATGTTACTCCAATTCAAATTAATCCTTTCGAGGTTGCGATTGCAGACAAGGCGGAATTACTCCTCACGATCAACGATCGCCTGTTAGGCTATAGTGACCAGGGAATTAAAAAAGCCTCTTCTTTCTTGAGTTTTACCCAAGAAGCTAAAGTATTCGCTTCTATTGTCGGGTCTCTGATTGAACAAACTATTTATCGGAGTTATAGTGGTTTTAGCTGTACGGCGATCGCCAATGGTGACGCCCAAGACCGCAGTTACGAACGTCCTCCGCTTAATATTGGTTATGAACATATTGACCAGCAAGATTTACTAGGAAATGCGGATAGGGTAGCAGCAGAGGCGATTGAAAAAGTCAATGCACCCCAGTGGGAACTAGATACTAAAACTACTCTAATTCTCAAACCGACTAACCTCTTCCTGACAATTCACGAGTCTGTCGGACATCCCACGGAATTAGACCGTGTTTATGGTTATGAGGCGAATTTTGCTGGTACTAGCTTTGCAACTACCGATCAGTTAGGAAAGCTCCAATATGCTGCACCTTGGGTTAATTTCATTGCCGATCGCACTCAACCTAACGGACGGAGTACTATGGCTTATGATGATGAAGGTGTGCCTTCCCAACAGTGGTATGTAGTTAAAGAGGGAATTCTTAATGACTATCTCACTGACCGC
>DAXETX010000065.1:0-20510 GCA_051155735.1 Xenococcaceae cyanobacterium | reverse complement strand
TGTTAATTAAACCTAAAAAAATTTGCCAATAGGGTCAAAAGTGTGCGATACCATGTATCGGAAGTATAGTCTAGTTCTTATTTCTCTCATGCAAGCACGTTTTCTCGGACATTTAGCTTTAGCGATCGCCTTTCTGACCATCCCCCAATTTAATCATCCTGCTGCGAATTCGGTATTATGTGCTTCCGCTCTGAGGGCTGAGGCGGTAGAGGATATTGGCGAACGGGGTGAGGATGGCAATCCAGGAGAAAAAGGGCAAGATGGACGTAATAGCGACAGTTTAACTGTGTTTGCTGATGGTTCGCCGATGACTCTAGATTTGTCGGGGGAAAACGGCTTTGCTGGGAATAATGGAACTAGTGGCAGTGAGGCACTCTGTGAAGACATCGCGGAAGATACAGACGAAAATTTGCAAGCTGCTAATGGCGGAAATGGCGGAGATGGTGGAGATGGGGGCAACGGTGGCAATGGTGGCGCTCTGACAATTTACACTACAGATCGAAGTCACTTGCAACAAATTTATGTAATAGCTACAGGAGGCGAAGGAGGAGAACCAGGAAAAGGTGGTGCAGGGGGTGCTGGTTGTCAATGTCCGACTTCTTATTGGAGTCAACAAACTTGTACGGGAAATCCTGGTAGTTCTGGATATAGTTGCACCACCGATGAGTATCAGTGTCGGGATGGTTTTGCTGGTAGAACTGGCAGAGACGGGAGAAAAGGTAGAGATGGACGTTTGGGAGTTTTGACTTTAATTAATCTCGATAAATCTTTAGCCCCAGATCAACCCCAAGCTACGATTAATCTGGGACAGCTAAAAGACCGTGGTTTTACATTATCCCAAAATGTTTGGGAAACTAAGACTGGTGCAGCAGCTTTATTAGCTCCTGGTTCGATTATTGCTGATGAGTATCAAGAATTAGTCGCCCGTCACGAACATACGGTACTGTTGGTGTGGGATGCACCCCAACCCGTTAGCGAATTTGCCGATTCTAGGGTGACTTTACAGCTTGAGGGGGAAGATCGAGTCAGTGTCACTTTTCCTGAAGATATGTGGCTCGAAACTAGTGAATTAGGAAGAGATAACATCACCGAAATTTTTGTATTTAATGCAGTATTAGAAGACGATGTGACTCGGCTTGAGAGTCAGGGTATATCGGGAATGGGAGAAAATCTAGAGGTAACCTTGGTCGATGAAGCGCAAAAATCTCGGATTTTGGAGACAGATTTTAAAATTCGCTATCGAGTTAGTAACTCAGGTGATGAAGCGCGATTTCGACGGGTGTTTGACTATCGGACTAAATACGAAGGAGAAGTACCAGCCAGTGCAGTGGAACAAGATGGCGATCGCTATAAAATTAAGTTAGGAGAGTTACCCATCCCACCTGAATTTCTCGAACCAGAAACGGCGATTGAAGTACAGTTAACCGCTAATCGGGCTTTTGCTGGCAATTCTAAGGAACAAAAAATTACGGTGCGTGAGGTGATTCAACGTTAGCTAAAATCAATTTTTACTTGATCGAGAAGATGAAGAATCTTGTTATATTACTGATTAATTCCTTCATCTGGCTCGAAAAAAATGGCACTACCAATACCCAGGGTTAAGCAGCATCCTATTTTACAGAGAATACAATGGATCGTCGATCCTGTAGGCTATATGGAAAATGCAGCTAAAGAGAATCCAGACTTATTCGCAGCAGAAATTATTGGTTATGGCAAAAACATAGTTTTGGTCAATCATCCAGAAGCGATCAAAGAGTTATTGTCCAAAGATCGTCAAAGATTTCCTGCTTTAGGCAAAGACAATGGAGTTTTAAAACCATTAGTGGGAGATAATTCGATCTTTTTGATTGAAGGCGATCGCCATCAAAACCGTCGTAAGCTATTATTACCCCCGTTTCATGGGGAAAGAATGCACACCTATGGCAAGCTAATTCGCGATTTAACTCGGAAAATTTTTAATCAGTTATCTCCTGGGGAAGCTTTTAAAGTTAGAACTTTAACTCAAGATATCTCTTTGCAAGTAATTTTAGAAGCGGTATCTGGTTTAGATGATGGGGGACGTTCCCAAAAGCTACGACAGTTAATGACCAAAATTGCTGATTCTTTTAGTTCGCCTCTAACCTCTACCTTATTATTTTTCTCCTGGTTACAAACTGATTGGGGCAAATGGAGTCCTTGGGGTAAGTTTCTGCGCCAGCTAAAAGAGTTGGATAAAGCGATCTATCAAGAAATAGAATTCCGTCGCGAAAACCCAGATGTCGAACGCCAGGATATTTTATCTTTACTAATTTCAGCACGAGATGAAGCAGGAAACCCTTTAAATAATCAAGAATTGCGAGATGAGTTAATGTCTTTGATGTTTGCAGGACATGAAACTACTTCCACCGCAATGGCTTGGGCGTTGTATTGGATTCATTATTTACCTGAAGTTAAACATAAATTATTAGCGGAAATAGCTAGTTTGGGTGATTCTCCTGACCCGCTGGAAATTGTTAAACTACCCTATCTTGACGCTGTATGTCAGGAAACTTTTCGGATTTATCCTGTAGCGATGCTAACTTTTACCAGAGTCGCACAACAATCCCAAGAGTTATTTGGCTATGAAGTTCAACCAGGACAGATTTTAGTAAGCTGTATTTATCTAGCACATCAAAGAGAAGATGTTTATCTTGAACCCAAAACATTTAAGCCAGAAAGATTTTTCGAGAAACAATTTTCTCCCTACGAGTTTTTAGCTTTTGGTGGGGGTTCTCGTCGCTGTATCGGAGAGGCATTAGCCTGGTTTGAAATGAAAATTGCGATCGCTACTATTGTTGCTAATTTCGATCTTACTTTAGCTAGTAATCGTCCTGAAAAACCTGCTCGGCGCGGTATTACCCTTGCCCCCAGTACAGGAGTCAGCATGGTGTTTCAAGGCAGAAAAAATCAGGGTTAATCCTCTGAGATTAATCAATTTATTATTTAAAATCAAAACGGTAATTGTAAACCTGCGCCAATGGCGATTTCATTTTCGTCTCTGACTCTGAGTTGATGCCAAGTGGAAGAGCCAACACGATTGGTTAGGTAGAGTTCTAGGTGCGGATTCGTATTATCGGGAGAGGGTTCTAAACCTAGAAAAGATAGGGGAGTCCAGCGTACTGCAACTGTCCAAGGAAGGTTGTCTTCGAGGTTTTTCTTGCCAAAGCTGTTGCCTTCTCCTGCAAAATTTGCGCCTACTTCTGCTAGTAAGGTAAATTCGGAAGAGATAGCATAAGCACCACCTAAGTTAAAGCCAGCTAAATCTGTACCTTCACGCTGTACATAACCAACGATAGGCGTCAACCATACAGATGTATCGGGATTAATTTGAGCGTGTAGGGGTAAAGCAAAAGTCAGAATAATTTGTTTACCTTCTTCAATATCATCACCTCCTGGCGTAAAAATCGGAATCTCTTTGTCTAAATCTCGGCGCTCAAATTCGTCTTTGTCATTTTCCAAAAAGTTCACAAAAGGTTGATTGGTAATACCTGCGGTTGCTGCCAAACTTAAGGTTATGGGTGAACCTTCTGCTTGATTGAGGAGGCGAATCTTAGCACTTAAACCCTGTTCTGATTCGTCAGTATCGCCAAAAATATAGTCTAAATAAATTCCTGCTTCCAAGTCGGTTAGAAACCCATAACGTAATGCGGTAAGTATTCCTTGATTACCCCCTTGCAAATTAAAGATAAATTGTCCACTAGCTGCTGTCCCCCCGTCAAAGAAGGCTAAACCATCGGTAGTTAAGGGCGTAACTACTGCTTCGGAACTGTTAAAGTGATCGCTGTATTGACGGTTAGCAGCAAACAAATCGGGCATAAATTTGAGATTAGTCCCAAATGCGACTAAATCGCGATCGGCGGTTAAACTTAGAGGCGCTAAACTGCCAAAAGTATTGGAAGCGTAAAAATCTAAAGCCAGACGGGGATTAATTAAATAGCGTAAACCCGCATTATAGGCGATCGCTATATCAGGTTTGCCAGATTCTCGGCTAATACTGTTGTTCCCAGTAACAGGAATAAAGGCATCTCCCCAGAGAAATAGACGGGGATTAATTTCATAACTTACTGCCCCGCTTATCCCGAAAACCGTCCCAAATTCCCCTGGATCTTCAATGGGGAGACGATGGAAAAAGCCTGCATCTTTTTCGTTAAAAAAAGCGATTGTGGGAGAAATTGTCAACTGCCATTTTGCTGCTACCTCAGCAGTAAAGGGAACAGCTAGAGAAACAAAAACGTTACGGTTGTTAATTTCGACATCTCTACCTTCACCGATAAAGCGAAAACCGCGAGTCCCCCAAGAAGCAGCAATCACCCCACTGAGAAATTGAGTTTCATCAGAGTTGCGCCAGAGTTGATATTTTAGTTCTCCTGCAGCTTCGTTATCTTCGGTCCGTTCTGCGGTAAAATTTCCTTGACGGGCTGGAGAACTGCTATCTACGTGCTGAAATTGCAAACTAAGTTGCAGTTGATCGCTAATTCCCCAACTAAACCCAGCATTAAAATTCAAAGCTGTATCATCGTTATCAACGCTACTTTCTACATAGTCGGGTAAGAAAAAGAGACGGTTATCAAAATTAAAGATGACTTCTCCCTGTTGAAGATGCTTAGCAGTAGGTTGGGTAAATAATTGTTCGGCTAAAGGCGTAACAGTAATTTTAGTTGTTGCTAAATCATCTGTTGCCTCGTTAGCCCAGCCAATACCTGCTAAAGAAAATCCCCACAAACCACCGACAATGGCACAATGCCCGATAAATTGCCTATTCATGCGATCGCTGTTTGCTTTCCTGCACACCGACGATGATTTTAGCAGTTTACACTGTAGGTTTATTGTTTAGTTGTGTGTTAGTGCTAAAACTGTTTTTTGAGGAGCAGACAAATTTTTCGGCAATGTGAAATAAAAAGTTGAGCCTTGATCGGGGACAGATTTTAACCAAATCTTACCACCGTGACGTTTGACAACTTTTTGGCAGATCGATAAACCAATACCTGTGCCAGGATAATCATCTTCGGAGTGTAATCGCTCAAATACTTGAAAAATTTTGTGATGATATTGAGTATCTATCCCAATCCCATTATCTTTGACAAAAATTTGCCAGTTATCTTGGTCGTAAACAGTGCCAATTTCAATTACAGGTTCTTGTTGGCTACGAAATTTAAGACTATTGCCAATGAGATTCTGAAATAGTCGTGATATTTCGGTCGGATTAACCATTAAAGTCGGCAACTTGTCCACCTTAATCGTAGCTTGAGTTTCGCGAATCGTAGCTTCGAGGTCGCGAATTGATTTATTGACTAATTCACTAAGATTGATCGGAATCCAAGTTTGTTCGTTTTTTCCAGCACGAGAATAAGCTAATAAATCTCGGATCAAATGCTCCATTCGTTCCGCACTAGAAGTTATATACTCTAAATATTCTTGCGGTTGACCTTGCAGCAACTCTTGATACTCTTGAGTAAATAATTCAGCAAACATCTTAATCGAGCGTAGAGGTGCTTGTAAGTCGTGAGAAACTGCATAAGCAAAACTCTCTAAATCCGCGTTGGAGCGTTTTAGTTCTTGATTACTTCTGGCTAATTCTTTGGCTGTATGAACTAATGCTGCGGTTCTTTCGGCAACTTTTTGTTCTAATTTCTGGTTAAGCTGGCGTTCTTTTGCTTCGATTTTTCTCAGTTTTTGCTCGGTTAATTTTCGTTGAGCAATTTCTTTTTGTAATTGTTGATTTTGCTGTTTTAGCACTACTTGCATCTGCTTGAGACTTAATTGAGTTTTAATTCTAGCTATAACTTCTTGATTTTCAAAAGGCTTAGTAATGTAATCAACTGCTCCCAACTCAAATCCTTTTAGCTTGGTTTCTAAATCATGAATAGCAGTCATAAAAATTATTGGTATCTCACAAGCTTTTTGATTAGATCTAATTCTTTGACAAGTTTCCAATCCATCAATTTCAGGCATAATAATGTCTAAAAGAATTAAATCTAAAAGATTTTGTTCTACTATAGAAATTGCTTGCCAGCCAGTTTTAGCAATTAAAACTTCAAACCCATAAGATTGCAAAAGACAAGATAATATTTCACAATTTTCTTGACAATCATCTACAATTAAAATAGTAGCTATACTAGAAGCCATAGAAAGAAACTATACAAATTACTTTTTAGTTACCCAAATAATAGATATATAAGTAAAGTTTTTAAATACAAACTTCTACTTGTTACTGATTACCTAAGTAAGTAATCCATGTCTTGGATTTCCCAAGTATAATTAAAAATCTATGTAATTCAATCAGTTAATTCACTGATTTTTTGCATCTATTTTGAAAGGATATTAGGTGTTTTTAAGTGAATGTCGGCAAGTTTACCGCGAATTAGTCTTTAAATCTAAAAAGATAATTAAAAATTTTTGCTTCTAGTGGCGTTAATTAAATGTTGTAGTAAGCAGTAGTTACTGAAGCTCGATCAATAAAATATTTCTACTCACTAACTCCCTTTCTGCAATGCTAATTGCTGATTGTAGATAGCTTCATTCGCCTTAACGGATTTAAAGAAATCAACTACGGGACGAGGATAATCAACTCCTAGTCTTATTCCATAGTTTTTTTGTTCTTCTTGAGTTAATTTTTCAGGTTCATGAACTTTTTTACCAGGAATATTAGCAAGTTCCCTTAGCCAATGTCGAACATAATCTCCTTGAGGATCGTAATCTTTAGCTTGTTTAAGAATATTAAAGTAGCGAAACCCGCGCGCATCATTACCAACACCAGCAGTATAGTTCCAGTTACCCCAATTACTGCACACATCATAATCAATTAATAAAGATTCAAACCATTCTGCACCCATTTGCCAATTAATTCCCAGGTTTTTCGTCAGAAAACTCGCTACATTTTGTCTGCCACGATTCGACATAAAACCTGTTAGAGCTATCTCGCGCATATTAGCGTCTATTAAAGGATAACCAGTCTTACCTTCTTGCCACAATTTAAATCTTTGCCAATCTTCTTGCCAAGGAATTTCGATACCTTGTAATCCCGAAAGATAAAAAATTTTGTTACCATGCTTGGCACAAATAAAGCGAAAAAAATCACGCCAAATCAACTCAAAAACTAACCAATAAGTAGAATCATTTTTGACAACTTCTGTTTCATATTGCTGCACTTGGTCATAAATATAGCGAGGAGAAATACAGCCAAGAGCGAGCCAAGGAGAAAACTTAGAAGAATAGTCTGCTCCTAACATACCGTTACGAGTTTCTTTATAGTTTTGCAGACAGTTTGCTTGCCAAAAATAATGGTTTAATCTATCAAGGGCTGCGGTTTCCCCTCCCTGAAATTTTAAAACGGCTCTAGAGTCAAAAGTCGGAGTTTCTAACTGTAGTTCTGCTAAAGTAGGAATTTTTCCTGGCTCAATATCTGGTAATGAAGGTAAACTTTTCGGAGTAGGTAATGGTTCTTTAATCGCTGATTTTTTTTCTATTTGCTTGCGAAAGTTTGTATATAGTTCTGGTATTTGATTGATAGCAAAAGGTAAATCTTCTGGCAAATATAAGGTTGAACCCCAAAAACTTTGATGATTAACTCCGATATCAGCTAAAGCTTGTTGGAGATTTTCTTCTACAGTTAGTTCTTCTGCTGTGACTTCAGTGTGATAATATACTGCATCTATATTTAATTGTTTAGCAACTGCGCTTATTTCTTGTTCGGGTAATCCCTGACATACGATTAAGTTACTACCTAATTTTTGTAGTGATTGACGCAAATCTTCAACACTTTCTATTAAAAACTGAGCGCGATACTTACCAGTTTTAGGAAAGCCAAAAGAAGTAGTAGTAAATTGTCTAGGATCGAAACAATAAATTGGAATTATCTGAGCTTTTTCTTGCCAAGCTTGATCCAAAGGTTTATGATCGTGAATTCGTAAGTCATTACGATACCAAATAATAATTTTTTGTGTCATTTGATTGTTAGTGGTTACTAATGAGGTGATAACTGATAACTGATAACTGATAACCTAATCTGCCGAAAAATGATAACTTGTGTGCGCCCCATTGGGGTATAAAAAAGTGCAAATTACAGAGATTTCAGGATTGTATTTAATAATTAATTCTTGTAAACCTGACTCTTTCCAGTCACTTACCATGTTGGGTAATACAACCATAGGTTTATAGACAATTTGCCAGTCTTCCAAAGCTGTAGTGTTGTTTTCTAATTGGCGCAAAATTACAACAGTACCCTTTTCTTTAAACTCAGTATAGCCTCTTTTGGCGATCGCCACTATCCGTTCAGTATTAGCTTCGATCACTTTTATTTGTGCTTCTTTAGTATCTAGTGGTTCTGGCATAGTATTACAAATTTTATCTAACTTAACGACAAAAAACAGCAATAATCAAGAGGAAGTTATCCGTTATGAGAATGAAGATAAATTAAACTACAAACAAGAGACTTAAAACCCTACTTACGATCAAAGATATTGCAAAAACATGGATGCTAGAAAATTTGCACCAGCAACTCAACGCAACCGCGAACCGATTCTAGAAGTATTATTCCGAGTTTTGCCGACTCCAGGCAATATCTTAGAAATTGCTAGCGGTACAGGAGAACACAGTATTTTTTTTGCACCCCGTTTAGCACCTCGACAATGGTATCCCTCAGAATCAAATCCGCAACTACGAGATAGTATTACAGCTTGGCAAAACTCATTTCCCAGTGATAACTTACACCCACCTCTAGCAATTGATGCTGCTACAAACTACTGGAGTATCGAAACCCAAAATATTCCCATTAATGCTATTGTCAACATCAACATGATTCATATTTCTCCTTGGGAAACTTGTTTGGGTTTAATGGCTGGAGCTAACCGCATTTTACCTGTCGGTGGTATCTTATACTTGTATGGTCCTTACAAAAGAAACGGTGAGCATACTGCTCCTAGTAATCAAGCTTTTGATTTATCGCTGCGATCGCAAAATCCTGAGTGGGGCGTGAGAAATCTTGAAGATGTCATTACTGTAGCCCAAGAAAATAATTTAATTTTACAAAAAATTGTGCCGATGCCAGCTAATAATCTTTCGGTAGTTTGGCAACGGATTGCTAAATAAAGTTTAGAGGCGATTGGGTTTTATTGTTAGCTGCCAAACTTGCTGGCGACAAATTCTATCTTTTTAGATTGAGGCGATTGAGAATGCGATGGGCAAGTTGTTGAGCTAAAACTGGTTTATTGATTAAGTCATTAGCACCGCTGGCAAACACCTCAGTTGAGATAGAATCATCACGATGAATACTGAGAAATAAAACTGGTAGTTTGCACCAATAGGCATGAGTTCTTAAAACTTTGCACAGTTCAATACCGCTAAGATGAGGCATTTCTATATCTAGTATTAGTAGATCGGGAGTAACAGCTTGGAGTACATCCCAAAATTGTCGTGGATCGTCGAGGGTAGTAAGTTTAAATCCCCAAGGTTTGAGCAGAGTTGGTAATGCCTTTAAGAATTCTATATCGTCATCGACAACCATGATCTTTTTACCCAGAGATGAATATTGTGCTACTTTTTGGCAGACAGTAATCACTTGTCTTGGGTCAACTGGCTGGGTAAGATAGAATTTGCCACCGTGTCTTGCTACGAGTAAACGATCTTCAAAGCGATCGCGATCCGCAATAACTACGACTGGTATAGATGGTGTCAACAACTTGAATTCTGCTATTAAGTCCAAATATTCTTCCCTAGCAGTTAATTCAACCCGATCTTCGGTAAAGGATATTCTGATGATCACAACATGGGGAAGTTGTTCGCCGCTTATTTGTGTTTCTTGAAGCCAATCTTTGACTTTTTCGGGAGTAAAAATCACCTTGGTGCGGATCTCTTGATTTTTCGCTTCAGAGGTCAACTGTTCGCTAAACTGCTCATCTTCACTAATTATTAATAGTAAAGGCAAATTTTCGGCGAATTTTCGAGATATTTGTGCGACAATATTTTGTTTGAGGGCTAATTCTCGCTGTAAAGATTCAAATTTACTAGACAGTAGCAATATTCGATTTGAGTCTTGACTACAATCTTCTTGGAGTAGCTGTTCTATTGCTTTGGCTAATTCAGAAGCTTTATCTAAGCCAAACTGTCCCAAGTTTCCCGCCAAACTATGGGCGATAACAATTGCTGAAAGGCGATCGCTAATCTCTAAATTACCCCTACTTAAAGAGCCGATCGCTTGAGCTAAAGTTGCTAGCTGCTGTTCTCTTTTAGACTGATGTTTTGACCAAATAGAGGTTAAAGCAGTGATATGTCGCGATCGCTTGTTTGGGTGATTATTAGGGGAGATACGCCACTCATCCTGACTAACGTCATTGTTTTGAGCAAGAGGTTTTAGACAATAACCCTGACCTCTGACAGTGGTAATTAAATCGTCAGGAAAGCCTTTTTTCTTCAATTTTTGACGCAAACGCCGTAAATGAGAGCGGACAGTGGCGATCGCAGGATATTCGGTAGATGACCAGAGGCGATCGATAATCTCTTCAACGGAAAAGACTTGATGACTATGACGGAGAAACAATTCTAACAAGCGATATTCCTTAGCTGTTAAAGATAGTGATTGTCTCTGATAAATAACTTCGCTGGTACAGGGATTTAGTTGTAAATCTCCCCAACGTAAGACAGGCAAAAAATCACAGGTCAAGCGACGTAACAAAGCTCGAATACGAGCCGTTAGTTCTTCCACATCAAAAGGTTTGCAAATATAATCATCTGCCCCAGCATCAAGACCACGGATTTTATTTTGACTGCCACCACGAGAGGTCAATAAGATGATGGGAGTGTCATAATCATGAGCGCGAAAACGTTGACACAACTCAATTCCATCTAGCTCAGGCAAAAACCAATCCAGAATAATTAGATCGTAAGTATAAGTAGTTCCATAAATCCAGCCTTGTTCCCCATCTGTTGCTATGTCGAGCGCATAATTTTGTTGGGTCAGAGTTGTGCTTAATAGTTCAACTAAAGCTTCATCGTCATCAACTAATAAAATTTTCATTACCTATTACCTATTACCTATTACTTATATTTCCCATTTCATTACTTTTGCGATTTGACTAGCAAGAGTCATAGAATTAAAAGGTTTGGTAATTACATCCACCACCCCTAAAGTTTGAAACTCCTTTTTTTCCACAGCCTGAGCTTTGGCAGTCAAAAAAATCACGGGAATTGAACTTGTTCGAGCGTTGTTTTTTAAATGAGACAGAGTATCAATGCCATCCATTCCAGGCATCATGACATCTAAAAGAATTACGTCAGGCTGTTGGAGTTGGGCTAAATCAATTCCTGCTAAACCAGAAGAAGCGATCGCTACTTGCCAACCAGCTTCAATCTCAATTCCTACCTGGACGACTTCTTGAATTGTTTCCTCATCATCAATAAGTAAAATATTTTTCTTAGTCATAGCGATCGCTCCTCAAAGCAATTAAGTATTGAAACAAAATGTTAGAGATTGGGAAAAATTCAAGTTCATCACTTATTACTTAATATGAGTTCGGGAATGGTGAAATAGAAAGTACTGCCTTTGTCGAGGCAACTTTCAGCCCAAATTTGCCCGCCATGTCCCTCGACAATCTGGCGACAAATAGCCAACCCTAAACCAGTGCCTCCTTTTTTACGAGAATCAGAAGAATCTACCTGTTGAAACCGCTCGAAGATTGTTTCTAAGCGATCTTGGGGAATTCCCTGTCCTCGATCCTTAACAGCAAAAGTGATGTAGGAGATCGATTGAGATTTACTATCGCAATTTTTTTGGGAGTTTATAGTTGCAGAGATTGTTACCGTACTTTTGACAAGAGAGAACTTGATCGCATTACTGACTAAATTAGTCAGAGTTTGCACTATGTAATCGCGATCTGCCCAGACAACTAGATCGCTGGGTTTAAACGATAGTTGAATCTCTTTTTCCTGAGCCAAATTTTTCATCGCTTGGACAGCTTCAATCATTAATTCTTGGGCTTGACAGGCTTGTTTGTTCATGTTGATTTTGCCTGACTGAATTCTCTGAAGATCGAGAACATTATTAACTAGGTGGACTAATCTTTCTGTCTGTTCGTCGGCAATTTTGAGCATTCGTTCTCCCTGGCTGGAAAGACTCCCTAATTTACCTGTAGCTAAAATTTTAAGAGAACTATGGATCGAAGTTAGGGGAGTCCGAAGTTCGTGACTAACAACAGAAATAAATTCATCCTTCATCCGTTCGATGGCTTTGCGATCGCTAATATCGCTAGTCAGTGCAAAAAAGCCCTGCACTGTATTTTCTGCTTGAACATGGGGAATATAAGTGATGCTGAGAGAATGTGTACATCCATCCTGCAATACTAAATCGCGCTCGTAGGTAACAGTTTCACCTTTAAGTGCAGTTGCTACATACTGACTAATTTGTTGATATTCATCTTTGCCGTGAACCTCTGCCAGATGGCGATCACAAATTTCTCCAGGATCTAGTCCCAACCAAGTTTGATAAGCCTGGTTATTAAAACGATAGTGCTGTTGGCAATCTACGTAGGCAATTAGTACGGGCAAACCGTTGGCAATTAGACGCAGTTGTTCTTCACTGTGACGCAGTGCTGTTTCTGCTTTGATCCGAACATTGATTTCCTGTCTTAATTTAGCGGTACGTTCCGCTACTATCCCCTCCAAGTTTTCGAGTAACTCTCCTTGAAATAAAGCAATACCAATTTGATCGGCTAATTGCTGCATTAGTCCTAGTTCAAACTCTGTCCACTCTCTCGGTGCTTGACATTGATGGGCAATTAGCAAACCCCAAAGATGTTCCCTTTTAGGTTCAGACTTGGCATTTTGGAGAATTGGGACAACCAGCTTGCTTTTTATTTGCCATTCATTCATAAACTCAATCAGGCATTCCGCTAATCCCGCATCTGGTGCATGAACATTGGCGATCGCTTTCACTCTTCCTTTGGTATATAGCTGGCGATAATCTTCGGGAAATACTTCTTCGGGAAATTTTACGCCCAAAATCGGCTTGAACTCTGATAATACCGCCTCTTTAATCGGCATCCCCGTACCGTTGCCAAATACCTGATAAATCAATACGCGATCTGCCTGTAATATTCTCTGCACCTCGGTTACGGCAGTTTGGAGAATTTCCTGTAACTGTAAGGATTGACGTATTTTCAGGGTAACTTCAGCAAATAATTCGACCCGTTGATGATGAAGATTTAGTTCTGTGGCTTCCTGGCGTAAAAAATCTGTAATGTCTTTAAAAACCAGCAAATTGTAATGGGGGAAGAAATCTCTAACTAGGCTATATTCAGCAACCTTAATTTTTCCCTTTGGTTGTTTGATCTCAATTTTGGCTCGCTCACGTAGTTGTCTATCTAGAGGTGATAACAAAAAATCACCGATTAATTTACCAATCAGCTTCTTTTTAGTTGCACCCAACAACTTACAAGCAGCAGGATTGACCTTTACTATGCGATCTTTTCGGTCGATAATGGCGATCGCTTCTGAAGAATGCTTAAATGCTGCTAATGACTTTTTGGTTGGAGACTTTTTTCCTCCCGCCATGATTGTATTTGGATCTATTTTTGTCAAACAAGCTTAACTTGGATTGAGGTTTATTAAAAAAATGTGAAATCAAAATTAACTTAAAACTATCCGATTCAAAAACAATCGAAGAGCATCTGGGTCATATAGCGATCTGTCCAAGCCTTACCCAAAGATTTTTCTAACACCCTACGGGTTTTGTCGTTTTGCTGCTGTTGGGCGCAGTAATGGCGTTGCCCTGAGAGAATTTGGGCTTGTTCAAATTTAGAAGCAACAGCAGATGCGTCCAAAGCAATCATACAGTGTATCGCTAAATATTGCCGAACTCGATTGAAGAAAAGCTGTTCTTCTTCAGCATCATGGGGATGGACGAACAAGCAAAACCCTGAAAAAATATTGCCCCATTCAGGTAATTTACGAGGCTGGGAAAACTTTATGACAGGCAAATTTGCTAAAGCCCTAATATAGTCAGCAGAAAGTACACCTTGGTGATTTACGGGAGATAAGTCAACAATTGCTGCGCCAATGCCTGCTTTAGTGCCGACCAAATCCACGCCAAATATGGGTAAATCGTAATTAGAACGGGGAAACATCACGCAGTGAAGAATATCAAGGCGATCGCCTACTTGGGCTAATTCTAAATGTAGTTTGCGAAATTGAGTGGTTTGATAGCAATGATTTTCGATAATTAATTTTTCTGCTTCTAAATTCCCCTCAACATAACCCAAATCTTTCGGGATATCGTAGGGAACAAGATTTAAGTTTTGGCTCCACTGGGATTCAATACAGTCTGCCAACTGCTGAATTAAATAGTGCTGATGTTCTCTTAGAGAAGATTTAAAGGTAGTAACCATTCTTGAAAAAGGATAAAAAATAAGGGATGAAAAAATAATATAGGTAAGATTTTCTCTGTCCCTAATCGCATTTTGGATAAATATCTGAGAGAGAAAAAGCTAACTAACTTACGCTTCAGATGTTCTTGAGTTTTTAGATTGATTCAGAATTACTAGTTTCATGGCTCGTAACTTTATTTGACTTTTGAAAAGTATCTAAGGATTGGATATTGACAATCGTTCCTCCCATTTTGCCAATACGCTGCATTTCTTTATTCATCCGACCATAGGGAACAGAAATAAAAGTAGTGCTGCTGCTACGAAAAGCATAGTCATTGCTATCGTTAAATTGATTCTGCTTCAATCCTGTAACTTCATAAACAAAAATGCGCTCGCCAGATAGTGAACTAGAACGACCGCTAATCGCCGATTTTTCTAACATTTGGCTAATATCTCCTTTAGGCTAAAGTAACGCTAGCGACCTTTCCACCCATTTTGTTGATTTTTTTCAAGGTGGGAGTAAGCTTGTCATAGGGGACTAAAATGGCTCTATTTACCCGACGAACCTTGGGATATCTAGGTAAATTCATCGCCGATATTTCAATGCGATAAATACGATTATCTTGGTTAGCAGTCCTAAATGCTTTGTTGGGAGCATTTCCCTGACTAGATTCTTGATAACCCCAACCAGTTCCTCCTCCAGAAGGTGCTATCACAGCAGAAACGGCATTTTGAGCTAGATCTTTAGCCAAGCGAGATGTTTTTCCTGCTACTTGAGAGCGATCGCTATTGGCATAACCCCGATATAGCTGAAACATCCGGGTAAACCCAACGGTTTTTTGCGCTTGTTGAGTTGCAAAACCTCTGTAGTAGGGAACTATATTGTCGCCAAAGTTGGCTTCGTATTCTGCCGAGTCGATATAGTCATCGATATCTGCCTCATAACCTTTAGTTTGATAAAGATCGAGATGATAGATCACTTCAGACTCATCATAGGCTGCTCGCCCTAATAAATGCTTGAGGTTTAACTCAATTACCCTAGTTTGAAAATTGTCATAAAGAAATTTGGTTTTATAGAGTTCGGATTTAGCTACCGCCCTGACAAATTCCCGCACCGTCAATGAGCCATTACAAAGTAAAGATTCTGTGGCGGTTAAACGCTCAGACTGCATAATGTAGTCATTGCCCAAAACCTGCCGATAAACAGCATTAATTACTGCCTGGGCATCGTCTTGAGTCCAATTGGGACGTAATTCTAGCGGTTGCTGGTCACTAAAAGCAGAAACTCCTAACCGAGAAGCTGCTGTTGTAATTGCCACTTACTATTCTCCTAAATGTAAATATTGCTAGAGTTTAAAAAAGAGCTAATAGCTTCTACTAAGCGTTAGTAATACTAAGAATCCGACTACCTTGCTTATTCAGCTTTTGCATAGTTGCCGAAAGTCTTTCGTAAGGAACGACATATTCCTGCATACTGCGACGTACTTGAGGCGCACGTTCTACTGTTCCTTTGGTAACTTTGACCCGATATAAACTACCTCGTTCGGTAGTGGTTGTACCAGAAAGAGAACCGTTTCCCCCAGGACTGCGTACAGCAGTAGCCATATTGCGAGCAAGATCATAGGTTAAGCGCGGGCTACCAGTATCCCCCTGAGCGCGATCGCTATTGGCATAACCTTGATAAAGTTGAAACATCCTGGTAAAACCAACGGTTTTTTGTCCTGCTTGGGTGGAAAAGCCCCGATAAAAGGGAACAATATTATCGCCAAAGCTCTGCATATATTCTTCAGAATCAAGATAAGAATCGATATCTGCTTCAAAGCCTTGATTTTGATAAAGATCGAGATGTTCGACAATCTCTGATTCATCGTAAGGCGCACGACCGAGTAGATGTTTGAAATTTAACTCAATAGTACGGGGATGATAGTTGTTATAAAAGAATTTTTCCTTATAAAGTTCTGACTTAGCTACCGCCCTGACGAATTCGCGAACTGAAATCGAACCATCTGCCAAAAGAGATTCAGCACTAGTTAGACGCTCCGATTTCATTAAATGGTCGTTGCCCAAAACGTGCCGATACACTGCTGCGATCGCCCTGACGGCATCTTCTTGATCCCAGTTGGGACGCAATTCTACTATATTAGTATCGTCAAATGCAGAGATTCCTAGGCGAGATGCTGCCGTAATTGCCATTGGTTAACTCCTGATTTTTTTTGATTTGTACATTAAAAAAACTGCTTGGAATTACGATTAACCATTAAACAAAAGCTTAAGCTTAACAGTTAGACGCGATTCCAAGCTGCTAAAAAAATTTAACTTAGTGCGTTAATGGCGTATTCAATATAGGAGTTAGCTTCCACGGCGGGATCTCCACTTAAACCATGATTGTTTTTAATGTATTTGAGAGCCTCAACATACCAGCTAGGAGACAATTCAAAAGTAGTGTTGATTTCAGCAACCCCTGCGATTAGATAGTCATCCATTGGACCAGTACCACCAGCAACTAAACAGTAAGTAATCATCCGTAGGTAATAGCCAATGTCACGAGCGCACTTTGCTTTGCCTTCTGGAGTAGAGGCGTAGTTTGGTCCCTGCATTTGAGTAGTATAGGGAAATTTGGTGTAAACAGCTTGTGCTGCACCATTGACTAAACTATCTGCTTGCCTAGTTAACGCTTGAGCAGCTTCTAAACTAGCTTCAGCCTGACGAAAGCGACCAAAAGCAGTTTGAATTTCACTACTACTTAAGAAACGACCTTGAGAATCAGCAGCAGCTACTGCTTCAGTGATAGGAGTTTTCATTGGTAAAATACCTCTTGCTTGAATTTTTACTATGTTTAACTAAAAAATGAATCTAAGCAAAAGCAAATTAGTAATAATATCGAACTTATTACTTGTTACTTATTACTTAAGCGCAGCGATCTACCCGACAGCAGCAGCAGCACGATCAAAATAGCTAGATACTTCAGACATTAAAGAACTGCAATCTCCTTGAGTTACACCATTTTTGTCATTGGCAATTGCAATTGCAGCAGCTTTCATTTTGTTGATAGCTTCAGCTACAGAACCACCTGGAACTCCCAAAGCTACATAAGTTTCTCTTAGACCATTCAAGCAACGGTCTTCTAGAACACTGCCATCTCCAGAAAAAGTAGCATAGGTGACATAGCGTAAAATGATCTCCATATCACGTAAACAAGCAGCCATACGACGGTTAGTATATGCATTACCCCCTGGAGCAATTAATTGAGGCTGTTCGACAAACAAAACACGAGCAGCATTAGCGACAATAGCGGAAGAGTTACCAGTGATGCGGTTCACCACATCCATACGTTTATTGCTTTCTGCCACCATGTTTTTGAGCGCGTCAAACTGACCTTGATTGAGGTAATCTCCTCTTGCATCAGCTTGAGAGATGACTCTGGTAAATGCGTCAAACATCAATATTTCTCCTAAATCTTGAATTTGCACCAAACGAACTATCCGAAAACCCGAATTCCTAACCTTGTTTGAACTTTAATAACTAGACTAAAGAAGTTGGGAGATTCAGTGACATTTAGATATACTTATTCAATCAAAGTGTTTGTGCAATTCTTGTGCAATCATGTCAAAAATAAATGAAGTTTTGTATGTTTTTATAACAAGATAGAAATAAATTATTGGCTGAATATAGATTCCTACTCGTAAAGTTGCTCCATCTCAAACCTGTCCTGGCTAACGACAGAAACTTATTGTCATACGATTGAATATTTATTCAAAAATATCTGATAAATCTACAGTTAATCCTGGTAGTAAGTCCTCTCCTGATAAATTGTCGGGATTATTAAGTACTTGTTTGTCTCGGTCGAGGCGATAAATTTCCACTTCTTTGGCATCGGGATTAATCAACCAGCCAAGCTTTACACCACAGTCGATGTACTCCATTATCTTTCTTTGAGTTGTTGCTAGATCGTCTGTAGGAGACATTAATTCGATGACGAAATCGGGATCTATGGGGGCAAAACCTCTCTTTTGTTCATTGCTTAAGCTACTCCAGCGTTTAATCGCAATCCAGCTAACATCAGGAGAACGAGTTGCACCATTTGATAATTTAAAACCCGTAGAAGAATCAAACACTTCACCTAATTTATGTTGATTATTCCAATACCAGACTTGAGCAACTAAACTAGAATTTTTTCTTCCGCTTTCGCTTCCTGTCGGCGACATAATAATTAGCTTTCCATCTTTATCGGTTTCAAATCTAAGATCGGGGTTTTCTCGACATAACTGTTCTAAGGCACGATCGCTGATTGAGTCGGTGAAAGCTTTGAGATCGATGGTATAGGTCATTTTTTAAAATCCCAAAAATAGAATCTAAGATCGAAAGTATTATCCGAATATTATAAATTTTTTAGATAAATAGTTGAATTTAGCGATCACAAGACTGCTACTCAGCGCGATCGCCAGCGCAAACCCATCCTCAAATAGCTAAAACTTTAGATAAATAATCATTGTCCCATCCAGCTTTGAGCCGTTTCGCTTTTTTGCCGATTTAGTAATGACGTTTATTCCTAGAGGAACAATAGTTTGTGGAATAGACGATACGATAGAACGCGGTATGGGATGTCAAATCTCTACCTACTTTTTCTGATGCCTTGGCTCTGGTGCGCCGATTTCTATGGGCTAGCACTTTTTCCATGTCATCTAATCCTGCTGACATCATAAAAGTCCCTCGTCCTTTATTCAATCGTTTGAGAGATCTTGCTATCTATGCTGCTTGATTGGATAAAGTCGAGCTTAGCTGCCAAACTTGCTGGCGACAAATTCTATATTTGTTGCTAAATACTTAAAAAGAGTAAATTCTGTAAGAGACTGATCTAATGATTCAAAAAATTGATACCAGGGATATCTAATACTGTTTTTAGGAAACAACTGCCTGTACCATAGATCCAAAAGCTCAAACCCTGTGTTATTCAATAGTTCATCAACGCGAGACTTTGAATATAGCCTGTCATGATAGTAGTTTCCCATAAGGTGTGCCAGATTTTGAGTCCAAGAAAATTTATAAGGCAGATTAAAACAACAAAATAATCCTCTTATTTTCAAGATTCTGTTTATTTCTTCGAGTGATTTAAAATCATTAGAAACGTGTTCTAACACGCCAAAACTTAATATTATATCTATTGATTCATCCTCAAATGGAAGCTCATATTCATGAGAAAGTGGAATAACAAAAATATTATTATCATCTATAATTGGTGTTTGTTGACAAAAGCTTGAATCAGAAGCATCAGATTTTATATCACAACTTATTGGCTTAGCTCCTAATCTATTTAAAAAATAAGAAACATGACCTTTTCCGCAGCCCCAGTCTAATATTTTCATATTCTGTATTGGCTTCGAGAAGTGATATTCAGATAGCATTTTAATGAATAATGTTAAATATAGATAGATATTTTGACCCGCAGAGTTTCTTAAAAATTTATGACTATCATATTCATTTACTGTTTTTATTAGCTCTATATCTAGAGAAATTGGCTGAAAAAATGCCTGTCTTCTTATATTTGAATATTTTTTTTTCACTAATATTTTTATCAATTTTTTGAATTCAAATAAATTTTAAACCCAAACTTAATTTATTAAGAAATAAGACTTAAATACTAATCTGTAGTCATCTTGGTGCTTTATGCCAACCACTTGAGATCGCTTCTGACTCTGTACAAAACCACTTTTCTCCCTTTGCTGGATCGATAACTGTGGACTCATAATCTTCCATGCCAGGAAGATGATAGACTTTGTTACCCTTGTTAAAAGAAATATTGCCTTTAATAATACATTCTGGTTTTGTAACGGATTTAATCAAAGATGGAGATCGACTAGGACTAAACTCTATGGTAAAAAACGCAATTGTAGCCATAGTCGCAATAGTAATCAATGTTTTCATTAAATTCTTTCATGAAAATGCCCATTATGTAGTTTTCCCAGATTGAATAAATCAGTATTTATCAGCAATAAGTAATATAACAAAACTTTACCTCTAAACATGAGCTACCTCAAAGACGGGATTGAAACTTAATGTCAGAGTAAGAGTATCGAGTTTGGATATGACTCATGACAACTACTCTCAATTTTGCTACCGCCCCTGGTCATCAAGTCTTAG
>DAXETX010000064.1:0-6537 GCA_051155735.1 Xenococcaceae cyanobacterium | reverse complement strand
ATGAAAGCAATTATTCTCTCTGGTGGTAAAGGAACTCGCTTACGTCCTCTTACCTATACTGGGGCTAAACAACTAGTACCTGTAGCCAACAAGCCAATCTTATGGTATGGCATAGAATCGATTGTCGCTGCGGGAATTACTGAGATCGGAATTATTATCAGTCCCGAAACAGGGAAAGAAGTTAAAGCGAAAACAGGAGATGGTAGTAAGTTTGGCGCTAATATTACTTATATTCTTCAAGATGCTCCCTTGGGGCTAGCACACGCGGTTAAAGTGGCACAACCCTTTTTAGGAGATTCTCCCTTCGTCATGTATTTAGGAGATAACCTCGTAGAAAGTCAGCTAGACCTGTTTATCGATAAATTTAAAACCAAACATTTAGACGCTTTGACCCTACTTTGTGAAGTAGAAAATCCTACCGCCTTTGGCGTAGCCAAAGTAGATAATCAAGGTAGAGTCTTACAACTAATTGAAAAACCCCAAAATCCTCCTTCTAAACTGGCTTTAGTGGGAGTTTATCTATTTTCCCCTGAGATTCACCATGCGATCGCCAATATTCAGCCTTCCGCGCGGGGTGAACTAGAAATTACCGATGCAATTCAGTATCTAATTGATTTACAAAAAAATATCGAGTCTTTTCAACTTCAAGGTTGGTGGCTCGATACAGGAAAGAAAGATGACTTACTCGCAGCCAACCAAATTATTTTAGATAGTTGTCTGGATCTGACTATCGAAGGCGAGATAGATGCACCCAGTAAAATTAGTGGACGAGTTCATATTGGGGCTGGCACGAAAATTATTAATAGCATTATTCGCGGACCAGTAAATATCGGCAATAATTGCCATATCGAAAACTGCTTTATCGGTCCATATAGCAGTATTGCTAACGAAGTTACCCTAATTGATGCTGACATCGAACACAGCGTCATTTTACAAGGGGCAAAAGTCTTAAACATTCACCAGCGTATTGTTGATAGCCTCATTGGGGAAAGAGCGCAACTCAAACCAGCCCCACAGCGTCCCAAAGCCTTACGGTTCATGATTGGCGATGATTCGCAAATTGAATTAGCTTAATTTTATTAGTTCTAGGAGTCAAACAAGGTGATCGATTCTCATAAGTCTCGCAATATATTGATTACAGGAGGGGCAGGTTTTATTGGTGCTAATTTTGTCTATCATTGGTGTCAGAACTATCCAGGCGATCGCGTAATTGTTTTAGATGCTCTCACCTATGCTGGCAACCGTCGCACCTTAGCCCCCTTAGAAACAACCGCCAATTTAAGATTTGTTCAGGGAGATATCTGCGATCAGGCTTTAATTGACCAACTGCTAGCAACAGAAGCCATAGATACTATTGCCCACCTAGCAGCCGAATCCCATGTAGATCGTTCGATCTTAGGACCAGGAGCTTTTGTCCAAACCAATGTAGTTGGCACATTCACCCTATTAGAAGCTTTCCGTCAACGCTGGGAACAACAAAGCCAACCTTCAGATTATCGTTTTCTTCACGTCTCAACCGATGAAGTCTATGGTAGCCTAAACCTTGACGACCCACCCTTTACTGAAACAACTCCTTACACTCCTAATAGTCCTTATTCCGCATCAAAAGCAGGTAGTGACCATCTCGCCCGTGCCTATTATCACACTTACGGGATGCCGACTCTGATTACTAACTGTTCTAACAATTACGGTCCTTATCACTTTCCCGAAAAACTAATTCCCTTAATGTGCATTAACATTCTGCTGGGAAAACCGCTTCCTGTGTATGGGGATGGACAAAACATTCGCGACTGGCTGTATGTCAAAGACCATTGTCGGGCTTTAGATGTCGTAATTAACCAAGGAATACCAGGAGAAACTTATAATGTCGGTGGCAACAACGAAGTTAAAAATATTGATTTAGTGCGTCTTTTATGCGGGCTAATGAATGAATTAGCGAGTGAGCTTCCTGTAAGCCCCTCAGAAGAGCTAATTACCTTTGTCAAAGACCGACCAGGACATGATCGTCGTTATGCGATCGATGCTCGCAAAATCAGCACTGAGTTGGGTTGGACTCCCCAGGTAACAGTAGCCGAAGGACTAAAGCTTACTGTTGAATGGTATCTCCAAAATCGTGATTGGTGGCAACCGTTACTGTCTCCTGACTATCAAAAATATTACCAACAGGTTTATGCTGAAAAGACTGCTCCAGTCTAACTTTTAGTAATAAAAAGTCAGGGGTCATCTAAAGCTTGAAAATCAGAGTTTCCCCTGGCTGGCTAATCGACAAGTTTTTTTGCTAACTATTGTTTAAGATTTAATTGCAATTTTTTTACAGAAACTATATATATTTTATTAACCTTATTTAATTACTATGTCTCATTCCTCTAGCTCTCAGGTAGCAAATACCGCTCAGCCAGTAGAAATCGACTCAGATAATAAAACTCCAAATGGAGCGAATTTTGTTTATTTACCTAATCTTAAAACTGTCCAAAAGTTAGCTAACAAAAAACCAAATCAAGCAGCAGAAATTACTCAACCGCCAAAAATTGCTGCTTCTACATCGACATCTTTAATTTCTAATTCTCTAACCAATCAAATGACCACCGCCGAATCTCATGCAGCCCAAATTTATTTAGAGCAAGGATTAGCCTACTGGACAGCAGAAAAATGGCAAGAAACAATTGCAGCTTGTCAAAAAGCAATTACCTTAAATCCGAGTCTGGTAGAAGCCCACAAAACTCTTGGTAACGCTTTACAAAAAATAGGTTGTATTCCAGAGGCGATCGGTCACTATGCTAGAGCGATTGAAATCAAACCCGATTTTGCCGAGGTTTATGCTAATTTGGGTTCACTTTATGCGACTCAGAAAAACTGGCAACAAGCATTAAACTACTATGAAAAAGCCCTAGAATTAAAGTCTGATTTTCCTGGGGTTTATCGTCACTTGGCTAAAGTATGGGAAAATCTTGGTGTTCCTGAGAATGCTCAGAAAATGCTCGCTCAAGCTAGATATTGGGAAACTCTTGCTAAAGACTTATCTCCACAACAGCACTTTAAAGTAGCAGAACAATATTATGAACAAAATAAGTTAACTGAAGCTGTTAAACATTATGAATTAGCCGTAAAATTTGCTCCCAACTGGTTAGAAGCTCACCAAAAGCGGGCTGAAATTGCTGAAAAAATGGGCTTATGGCAACAAGCAACCCAATCTTATCGAAGTATTTTACAGCTACAAAGCGCTTCTACTAGTTCTCAGCCTCAATTACCTGGGGTTAACGCTGCGCCAGCTTCTCAATTAAGACTAAATCCTGCTGTCGTTGAAAACCCCCAATCATTCTCTCATAAAGTACCAGGAGTTCACCAGGTTCAGTCCAAATTGCAACAGCAAAATTATTTAGGACGAGAAAGCCTTAATCCATCTCTGGCTCAGCATAATCAGCCTTCAAAATCGGCTGCGATAGTTGCTCAATCTCCCAATCCGCAAAAATCACCACCAACATCCGAGCAATTAACGATTCTTAAATATCTCAAGCAAGCTCAGGAAAACCCCGAATCTGCGGAAATACAATCTAATTTAGGCAGTCTTTATGCCAGACAAAAACAATGGGAGCGTGCTATTGCTTACTATCAAAAGGCAATTCAACTCAACCCTAACTTTGCTGGAGCATATCGTAATTTAGCCAGAGCTTTAACCAAAGCGGGAAAAACTGAAGCTGCTACCGAATATTGGTTACAAGCCATTGAATTAGAAGCTCAAGGCGTCAAAGCTGAAGAATATCTGCAACTAGGAAGCAACCTTTTGCAACAGGGTAAGCTCAAACCCGCTATTACCTGTTACCGTCGAGCGATCCAACTCCAACCTGATGTAGCAGAGCCTTATTTGAAGTTAGGCGAATTATTTACTCACCTCAAGCAATATTCTCAGGCACAAGCTTGTTATCAACAAGGACTGAAACATCATCCTCAAAACCCTCAATTACATTATCATCTAGGTTTAGTTCTGGCACAGCAGCAAGATTGGGATAAGGCGATCGCCAATTATGAAACCGCCTTGCAACTCCAAGAAGACTATTGGGAAGCAGCTCACAATTTAGCAGAGGCGTTAAGCCAAAAACAATCATGGTCAAAAGCGATCGCCTACTATCGTCAAGCGATTAAACTTAATCCCGATTTTTCTTGGTCATATAATAATTTGGGTAACGCTCTTTTAGAGTTACAGAATTGGTCAGAAGCCGTTACCGCATTTCGGCAAGGGATGAAACTCAAACCAGACTTTCCTTGGACTTATTACAATTTAGGAGAAGCCCTAGGTAAATTAGAGCAATGGGATGCAGCAACTAGAGCTTATCAGAAAGCTGCCCAAATTCAACAAGATTTACCCCAGCTACAGCAAAAACTCGGAAATGCCATTTATCAAAAAATCACCCAAGACAAACAAACTGCTCTAGAATGTTTTAAAAAAGCGATCGCCCAAAATCCTGATGAGCCGCAAAATTACCATCAAGCGATCGCTCTAGATCGAGAAAACATCGAGTTATATCTAGGTTTAGGGAATACTTTAATCAAACAAAAACAGTTAGATGCAGCAATTGTGGCATATCAAATGGCATTACAGTTACAACCCAAGCATTTAGAAGCATCTTTGCGTTTAGGCAATGCCTTACTAGAAAAAGACCCTAATATTGACCCCAAGCAATTAATTGATCAACTTTTAGACACGCAATCAATCACCCCAGAAAAGGCGATCGTTGAGCCTTTATCAGTAACCATACCAGCAAAAGTACCGTATAGTGAAGATCCTCAAGTCTCAATCATTATTCCTGTTTACAACAAGCTGGAATATACGGCAAAATGCCTCCAGTCCCTAGTCAAACATCTAGCAGCAACAACAGCAGTTGAAATTATTGTAGTTAACGATTGCTCTACTGATGATACTGAATCGCAACTTAATCAGATTGAAGGTTTGACTCTAATTAATAATGAATCAAACATCGGCTTTATTCACTCTTGCAATCAAGGGGCTGCGACAGCCAAAGGAGAATATCTTTATTTCCTGAACAACGATACAGAAATTCAGCCTCGCTCCCTTGAAAGCCTCATCGAAGTTTTAGAACAAGATCCACAAGTAGGAGCAGTCGGGTCTAAATTAGTTTATCCTCAAGGGGCGTTACAAGAAGCAGGAGGTATTGTTTGGCAAGATGCTTCTGGTTGGAACTATGGCAGAAATGATAATCCTTACGATCCCCAATATAACTATTTGCGAGAAGTAGATTACTGCTCTGGAGCTAGCCTCATGGTCAAAAAATCGGCTTTTGAAGCTTTGAATGGCTTTGAGCGAGATTTTGCTCCTGCTTACTACGAAGATACCGATCTTTGTTTTGCGATTCGCCATAAATTGGGCTTAAAGGTAATGTATCAGCCCAAATCTGTCATTACTCATTACGAAGGAATCTCCTCTGGTACATCTACTAGTAGCGGTATTAAGCGTTATCAAGTAGTTAATGCAGCTAAATTCAAACAAAAATGGCAACAATATCTAGAGACTAGTGCCTACTTACCTAATAATGGTAGCGAAAATGTTCCCAATGCAGCGAGAAAATATCAAGGGAATAAGACGATCTTAGTCATAGATACTTATATGCCCTGCTATGATCAAGAATCTGGCTCAAGACGACTTTTCCAACTGCTCAAAATCTTCAAAGAACTTAATTACCACGTTATCTTCGCAGCCGAAAACGGCGTTAAAGCCGAACCCTATGTCGCAGAATTACAAAATCTCCAAGTCGAAGTTATATATACAGAAGATGGTTATGGTGTAATTCCCGAAGCACAAATTCAAGCCAGATTACCCTTGATCGATATTACCTGGGTATGTCGCCCCGAACTTAATGAAAAATACTTACCAATAATTCGTCAACAAGCTCAAATCAAAATAATTTACGACACCATTGATTTGCACTATCTCAGAATGAAACGCGCCTGGGAATTATCTCCTGAAAAAAACGGCAAAGAAGCAGGAGAGTGGCTTGATATGCAGGCTAGAGAATTAAAAATTGCCCATCAAGCAGATTTAACTATTACGGTGACTTCTGTAGAACAAAAGATGTTACAACAACAAGGAATCAGCAACGTAGCTGTAGTTCCCAATATTCATCTACCTTATCTAGGTAAAAATCAGGAATTTCATGAAAGACACAATATCCTATTTATCGGTAGTTACACTCATCCCCCTAACATAGACGCTGTGTTATGGTTGTGTGAAGCAATTATGCCTCTAGTCTGGGAGAAAATACCAGAAATTACCGTGACTTTACTAGGTAGCAATCCTACAGAAGAGGTTATCGCTCTAAAAAGCGACAAAGTGCAAGTTCCTGGCTATATTTCCGATGTCAGCCCTTATTTTTTAAATCACCGTGTCTTTGTTTCTCCTCTTCGATATGGTGCAGGAATGAAAGGCAAAATTGGACAGAGTTTAGAATATGGCTTACCCATTGTTTCTACTGATATTGGCATAGAAGGGATGAATTTAATTCCTGAAAAAAATATTTTAGTTGC